>JABXKX010000410.1 GCA_013619035.1 Peptostreptococcaceae bacterium | reverse complement strand
ATATTAAGGTTATGCTTATAAGTATATCTTACTAAACAAACGCAGAATTGCATTGCCAATCTTACATTGAATTTTCTAATTAATTGTGAACATTTATTTAAATAAGACTAGAAACACAAAAAGTAAAAAGTCAGAATGATTTCTTTCATTCTAACCTTTTGAAGTATTGCACTAATTAGTAATCCGATAAATCGTGTTGTAATTTGTTATTTCATCCCCTAATTGTACTTTCATTGGCTTGTATTTCTTGTTGTTGTTCTAACTCAGCAAAATTTATAATTGCTTTTCTTAATGCAACAATCCCAAGTAAAGAACAATGGACTTTTTCTTCAGGTAATCCTCCTAACGCTTTGATAACATCCTTATTCTCAAGTTTATAAGCATCTATGATATGTAACCCCTTTGCTAACTCTGTTACCATACTACTTGTTGAAATGGCTCCAGCACAACCATGAACCTTAAATTTTATATCACTAATATAATATGACTTATCTTTAACTACATCTGTATCACCCGATTTAACGTTAATTGTTATTTCAAGATAATCACCACATTCAGGATCACCTGCAATACCCCTTCCATTAGCATTTTCAACTATGCCAACATTTCTAGGATTCACAAAATGATCCATGACTATTTCACTATACATTTACAAACTCCTTCTACAAATTCATTTCTCACACGAATACCCATTTTTGTATGTCAATTTTATTTTCAAGCAAGGTACAAAGTTTGATACCTATAAATAAACACAGCTATATTTATGAATTAATTAAAGTAAACTTAATAGCTATGAATACAATAATTGCAACAATTAAATTGCTTGAATCATGTTTTTACTACATAACTTAATGAATCCAACTATAACTTTTTACAAGTATTTAAATACTCAATTTAAAATTCGTGTACTGTACCTGTCTTAATTTGATGTATTCTGCCATCAAAGACATTCTCTAATATTTTAAACGCTTCTTCTCCTGTGCAATGTCCAGTATAGAAATGACACTCCTTATACTTTGAAAGCTCATCAGCAAGTTTCATAATTCTAGAAATTTCTTCTGATTTCTGATTCGAACGATTATGCAGGTGCATACCGCCGAATACCGCTTTAATTTTTTCTGTTGGAAATTCTTTAGAGACAGTATCTAACATATTACCAATACCAGAGTGTGAACAACCTGTAAACACAACAAGTCCATCCTCTTCTTTCACGCATAGTATCAGTTCATGACTAAAATCATCTTCAATAAAGATATCATCCTTCTTCTTATAAAGACTCTTATTAGAGTTAGGAACAAATCCATTTTTATCTTTTACAGATAATATTGAAATTGTTTCTGAAACGTTGTACTTTTCTTTTATTAAGTGAAATCTAGGATTACTAAAATCCCTAATTGGCATACTGATGTCTTTATATGTTGAATCAATTTGTTTAGAATATAACAGACTGTTTGCACCGCTCATAATATACACCGGAGCAGTTTCATTTAGCCTCATCATAAATGGTAAACCTCCAGTATGATCTAAATGTCCGTGCGATAGTACAATATAAGATACTTCAGTAAGGTCTTCATTCAAAATTTTCGAATTGTGAATAAACGAATTGTCAGGGCCTGTATCAAAAAGTATTTTAAAATCAACAGACTCAATAAGTAAAGAAAGTCCGTGTGCACTTTTAAATACACTGCTAATTCTGGAATTTTCTAAAAGTGTTGATACTCTCATGATTTCTCCTTCCCTAATAACTTAGTTGCAAAATATTAATTTAAACGGCAAAAGGTGTCTTTCTATCCACCGATAAAAAGATCACCTCAAAAGGTCTATTCAGCTGATACATTATACTCATCATCAAATAGTTGCCATGTATCTTTATTTATTTTTTTGAGATTAATAGGTTTTGATTCAGCATTCATAAAAGCATAATCAATGGTCGCTTTTGCTAATAGGATTTGATCTGCTTCTCTAAAAACGTCAAACTTCAACTTTAATCTAACACCATTAAAAAATAACAATGTAGTATGTACGTCAATAGTTTCATCGTATTTTGCAGAAACTATATATTGACAGTCGCAATGAGTAACAGGCATTCTAATCCCAAAGTCTTCTATCGTTTTGTAACGACAGCCGAGTTGATGAAAGAAATCATCTCGTCCCAATTCAAACCATGGAAAGTAATTGCCGTGATAAACTACGCCCATTTGATCTGTTTCAGCATACCTCGGTTTTATTTTAATACTGTAAGAATGCATACATTTACCTCTTTTATTTTTCAATTCTCTCACAACATTTTTTCCTGCAAGATTTCATACAAAACTTATCAACTTCTCTACATAATAGATTCTTACTATCACATGCGGGACATTGAATGTTTTCTACTTCATAGGCAGATATAAACTCAAGTGCGCAATCCTGACAGGTGTACTTACATATATTATAAGTGTAATTACCTCCTGTAATTTTAATTGCAAGTCCCGTTGTAAGAGCTACTGCAACTTTTTTTCTAGCTTCATCAATAATCAATTGAAATGTTTGTCTTGAAACTTCCATCTTAGTAGCACATTCAGATTGATTTAGACCTTCAATATCTTTAAGTCGCATTGCTTCAAGTTCTTCCATTTTAAGTTGTACTTCCTGGTATTGTTCTTCTTCTATACCATACGGTACAAAGTACTTCCTTTCTGGTATAAAAGCAACTCTTCTCCATATTCTCGGTCTAGGCACATTTACCTCCTACAATCTTTACAGATACCTTTCATAACAATTGAAATTTCATCCACGATACTCTCATAGCTATTTTCAACAAAGTCTTTCTGCTTTAAGAGACTTTGTACTATTTCAGAATCTTTCGATTCAATAATCGTTTTACATGATTTGCAATAAAAATGCAAATGTAACTTTTTGTTGCTAAACATATTTAATTCATAGTATTGTTTATTGTCGAAAGCAATACTTCTTATTATTCCAAGCTTCCGGAAAATATCCAAGTTTCTATATATGGTAGCCAATCCTAATTTTTGATCTTTCATTAAATCATATATATCTTCTGGCTTATAATGTTCGCCGTTATTAAGAAAAAACTCAAGCATCATAATTCTCGAATCGGTCACTTTATACTCATTATCTTTTAAAACTTGCTCTAGGATTTTCCTTCTACTCTCCATAATTACTCCAGTTCTATCTAAAATACATTCTTAGTGTTCACCACAAGATCCCTTATGAATATGGTCATCACAAACTGAATTACTTGAAGTAAGTTTACCAATAATAAATTGGTTAATAGCATTTTCAATATTTCCATTAACACCAACTACAACTTCTATGTCGTTAGCTTTGAATAACTCTTGAGCAGAAGCACCCATCCCTCCTGCAATGATTACATTAGCACCATTTTCTGACAAGAATTTTGGTAAATATCCTGGTCTGTGACCCGGATTCTCAAGAAACTCTTTACGAGTTATTTTTCCTGCCTCAAAATGAAAAACTTCAAATCCTTCACAATGTCCAAAGTGTCCCGATACATTAACTCCGTCTTTTGCAACTGCTATTTTCATAATATTACACTCCTATTCTATTTTTTAGTTCATCCCATATTTTTATAATAGATTGCCCAGCAATTGAATTTTCATAAGATACAATTGGTTCTCCTTCATTTATTGATACACCAACATAATCATCAAATGGAACTTTTCCAATTACCTGCATCTCTTCATCTCTACAATACGTTTCTATCTTATTGGATATATCAAGATTAATGTCAAATTTATTGATAACTACAAATCCTTCGATTCCAAAATGTTTAGTCAATTCATGAATTCTCATAAAATCTTCATAACCAGATTGACTAGGCTCAGTAACCATCACACAATAGTCACAACCAGTAATGGATGCCATTACAGCACAACCGATCCCAGGAGACCCATCAATAATATAATTCGACTTATTCTTAGAGCCTATTTTATTAGCATTAGATCTTACATTGGTTACGAGTTTTCCAGAACCTTCTGCTCCAGGAAACATCTCTGCTCTAGAAATAATACCTTTAGATGTTTGTGTGATAAAGGTTTTACCTGTAACCTCATATTCCAAGTCAATCGCTTTCTTATCACATATTAAATTGCATGCGCCACATCCTTCGCATTTTAAAGGATTAATGATCGTTCTGTTGTTTGTAGTATATATCGCTCCAAATCTACAAACTTCTATACATTTACCACAGTTTGTACACTTAGTATCCATTATTTCTGCTACTTTCGCACCATAGAAATCATTTTTTTCTAGATTTTCTCCAGCAAACATTAAATGCAGATTAGAAGCATCAACATCACAATCAACTTTGATAATATCCGAATCTCCTAGATGAGCAAAAGATGATGCGATAGTCGTCTTACCAGTACCACCTTTCCCACTAATAATTACTAATTGCATGGGTTTGCCCTCCTACTAGCTCTCTTTACTAATTCAGTTCCTATGTCCTCGAAGATTTCCTTGTATTCAGGATCTTCTATCAACATCATTCCTTGGGAGTATAATTCGGCAGCTTTTCTTGAGAAAGGTATTTCTCCAATCAACTCGATATTCTCTGATTTACAATACTCTCTAATCATATTAATACCTTCAATCTTTCTGTTGATTATAATACCGTGGGGAATCCCCATATCTCTAACTAAAGCGACCGCTAATTTTAAATCATGCAATCCAAACTTTGTTGGCTCAGTAACGAGAACCGCATAATCTGCTCCTTCCAATGTTTTAACAACACTACACGATGTACCTGGAGATGAGTCGAACAATTTATGATTAGTTGAGTTAGACACTTCCTTAAGTTTGCTAATTATCGGACCTCCCATCGGTTCTTTAATATTTAATTTGCCGTTCATAAATGTAACACCATTAGAGTTTCCAATAGAAATATTTCCAATTGGTCTTCCAATTTCTTCAATTGCCTCTTGTTGGCATATAATGCTACATGCACCACACCCATGACAGAGTTCTTCAAATAATATAATACCCGTTAAAACTTTAGCCAATGCATTAAACTGACAAGCTTCTACACATTTACCACATAAGGTACATTTATTTTTATCAAACACAGGATTTAAAATTTTTACATCTAGTTGCTTCTCAATGGTCGGCTTTAAAAAAATATGACCATTAGGTTCTTCAACATCACAATCAATATAATCCATTTTTAAAACATGTGCCAGATTGGTCGCAACCGTTGTTTTTCCAGTGCCACCCTTGCCACTTAGTATAACTATATCCATCATATACTCCTGCCTACTTTTTTTGTGGTTTTCCCGGTTCTGTGATTTGAGATAATTCATTTTTCTCGAATAAGTCTATCGCTTTCTCTACAGTTGTTTGATCAAATTTGTAACCTTTAATTCCTGATGCTTCAAGAACGCTTAAAGCTTTTGGACCAAGATTCCCTGTTAAAACAACATTTGCCTTAAAACTTGTCACTGCTTGTGCAGCTGCAATACCCGCTCCTTGACTTGAGTTAATAGCATCATTTCCCTTAAATGTACATTCTTTTGTTTCTGTATCATATACAGCGAAATACTTGCATCGTCCAAATCTCAAATCTGTTTCTGCAGAAATAGACTTATCTGCACTACTTATAACAATAATCATTTACTTAACCCTCCTAGTGTCTTTAATATCCTATTAGAAAAATATTCTTTAAATGTAAAATTGATTTGATTATAAAGTTCTATCTTTCCCTCATCACATAGTTCTACAAACTTTGGATCAATTGGTATTTCAGCCAATATTTCAAGTCCCATTTCATCTGCAAGCATTGGAACTTTGCTCTTGCCAAAGATATTAATTCTCTTATTACACTCACTGCATTCGTAATAACTCATATTTTCTATAAGTCCCAAGATTGGTACTTCCATCATATTTGCCATTTTTATTGATTTCTTGACAATCATGCCAACCAAATCCTGAGGTGAAGAAACAATAATTGCACCATCAATATCAAAAGACTGCATAATCGTAAGTGGCACATCACCTGTTCCAGGCGGTAAGTCAATCAACAAGTAATCTAGTTCGCCCCAGGTCACATCTGTGTAGAATTGTTTCACTGAATTGGAAACTGCAGGACCTCTCCATACAATAGGTGACGTCTCATCTTCAATGAGAAGGTTTACTGACATTACTTTAATACCTTTTGCGGTTTCAATAGGAAATATACCTTCTTGAGTACTTACTACTCTCTTTTTATTGATGCCAAAGACTTTCGGAATACTAGGGCCTGTAATATCTGCATCCATAATCCCAACTTTATATCCAGCTTCCATTAAGGTCACTGCTAGCAATGAAGTTACAGAAGACTTTCCTACTCCTCCTTTACCGCTCATTACAGCAATTACGCTTCCAATGCTCGTATGTTTATCTGTCTGTTCTTTTTCTATCATCAAGTTCCCTCCAGGTCTATTTATCTTAGTTTCTTTGCAATAACTTCAGCAGCTTTAATCAGTGGATACGCCGCTGGTGATGCCGTTAACATTGGCTGTGTTCCTATTTGTGATACCAATAAATTGGTCAAGCTCATCCCGCCTTGAATAATAAAGCCTATAACATTGATCAGTTCACCTACACTGTTACCACCAATTACTTCTCCACCTAAAATCACACCGCTGTCTTTTGAAACAATCAGTTTAACCGTTTGGCTATGAGCATCAGCAAATTTTCCTGGATGCCTATCCATTCCAGTAAAGCTACCTGTAATTACATCAAACCCTTCTTTTTTTGCGTATCGCTCTGTAAGCCCAGCTACGCCAAATGATGTGTTCCCAATATTAGTTGAATAAATACCAATAGTACCATTAAAGGATCTTACGGTTGATAAAGTATACAAATTCAAACCCGCGACTCTTGCTTCTGCACATGCAGTCGATGCCAACATAATATTGCTTGGTTTACCAGTTGCAAAATCACGTTTCATAGCACAATCTCCTACAGCAAAAATATCAGTTGTATTCGTTCTCATATATTCATCAACATATATAGCGCCGGTTTCAGCAAGTTCTATACCTGCTTCTTTAACTAAAGAAATATTTGCACGGTAACCCATTGATAAAATTACAGCATCTGCTTCAAGTTCTTCACCATTGTTTAATATTACTTTAGAAACTTTCTTAACACCGTCTATTTTTTTAACGCCGACATTGGTCCTAACATTTACACCTCTCGATTTTAAAATCGATTCGGCTTCGGTAGCAACACCCTCATCAAAAGCTTGTCCTAAAATATGAGACTGTATTTCAATCAATGATACATTTACACCGGTTTTTGAAATTTCATCAGAAACTTCAACTCCAATAAAACCTGCACCCACGACCACCACATTACGACAGTCCTTCAATACATTCATTATTTCATCTAAATAAACCTTATCTTTAGGTATTGTAAAAACATTATCTAAATTCGATCCTTCAAGCCAATTTGGAATATACGGCTTAGAACCTGTCGCAATAATTAACTTGTCATATTCTATTTCTGTACCATCCAAAGTCTTACATACTTTTTCGTTCTTATTAATTTTCATTACAGTATCAATTTTTATTTCTACACCTAAACTGTTTAAACTTTTATCTGGAAGAACATTATTGTCACTTGTTTTTAGAGTTCCAAATATGTATGGAATTCCACAAGGTATCATCACCTTTTCCTCTTGACGTACCATCATAACATCTTTCTCTGGATTATTTGACTTCACTGTCACCGCACCAACTAAACCAGCAGCACTTCCTCCGATTACTAAAACATCTACTTTCATCATAATTTATCTCCTCCACTCTTTATATATGGCATATGCTAATTACATAGTACTGCTCAGTTTCGTTTTTGTCAAATGCCAATAACTTTCGAAAAAAAAGGAGTTATTGACATATGCCCATAACGTGTTATACTTAATTCGAAAGAGGCATATGCCAATTACTCGCAGAAAGGAGGTGTATTATGCCAAACTTAAATGGAACAGGTCCAGAGGGTAAAGGTAAATTAACAGGTAAAGGTTTAGGAAACTGTAATAACTCATCCAAAGAATCAAGATTCACTGGTCGACATGGAAAACCAAGAAGAAACCGTTTTCTACTAAACGAAATAGAATCGCTTAAAAATTCTATTGAAGAAATCAAAACGAAATTAGACAGTAACAATTAGGAGGTGTTTGTTATCCCACGACCTAGAAAACATAGGCGAATAGGCTTTAGACCTCAGTTTTCAGAGTATGGTCCTAATAATATAC
>JABXKX010000563.1 GCA_013619035.1 Peptostreptococcaceae bacterium | reverse complement strand
GTTAGAGTGTTTATTTTTTATTGCTTTTAACAAACCCTTGTGATAAAATGTTTATGTTAAATACGACGGAGGCTATTTTGTGGTGCCATTTTTTATTTTAAAGAAAATTTCACCGTTGTATCGAAAAAAATAATGATAAGGAGGTACTGCAATGGACGTGGTAATTAAAATTATCTTTGCACTTTCAAGTTTAACACTTATCTTTAGTATCCTAATGCAATCAGGTAAATCAGCTGGTATGTCAGGAGCTATTGGTGGTGGAGCAGAACAAATTTTTGGTAAGAATGAAGCCAAAGGTTGGGAAAAAGTATTAGACAAAATGACTAAAATAGCAGCAATCGCATTTTTGCTTTGCTCAATTTTAGCGTATATTTTTGTATAATTTTTTATTGAAAGTTTAGTAATTAGGGGGACAGTCGATGTTTGAATTAGAAGTATTTCCATTAATTGCAGCTGGTATCGGGGTGCTAGCGCTATTATTTGCTCTGTATTTAGTTATATCTAAAATAAATACAGTTGATGTAGGTACAGAAAGAATGAAAGAGATTTCTACTTACATTCAGAAGGGTGCTATGGCTTTCTTAATAAGAGAGTATAAGGCACTTGTTGTATTTGTAGTATTATTAGCAGTTGTAATAAGTGTTGGCTTAAATGTTAAGACGATGATTGCATTCGTTATTGGAGCATTATTCTCAACTTTAGCCGGATTTATCGGTATGAGAGTTGCAACAAAAGCAAATGTAAGAACAGCTAATGCTGCTATGAAAGGCGGTATGAACAAAGCATTATCAGTAGCTTTCTCTGGTGGTGCAGTAATGGGTATGTGTGTTGTTGGTCTTGGTATCATCGGCGTGAGTATCGTTTACTTAGTATTTAAAGATACTGAAATTTTAACTGGTTTCGGTTTAGGTGCTTCAACAATTGCATTATTTGCAAGAGTTGGTGGTGGTATTTATACTAAAGCAGCTGATGTTGGTGCTGACTTAGTTGGTAAAGTTGAAGCTGGTATTCCAGAAGATGATCCTAGAAACCCTGCAACAATCGCAGACAACGTTGGAGACAATGTTGGTGATGTAGCAGGTATGGGTGCTGACTTATTTGAATCATATGTTGGTTCGATTATTGCTGCAATTACATTAGGTCTTGCTGCTCATCTAGATGGTGGTGTAATACAGCAATTAGGTTCTGCTGCTAAGGCAGATAGTGGTGTATTATTCCCATTAGTATTATCAGCATTTGGTATTATTGCTTCAATTATTGGTACTTTCTTTGTTAAAGGGAAAGACAATTCAGATCCACATAAAGCATTAAAAATGAGTACTTATGTATCTGGTATTTTAAGTGTTATTGTGGCATTCTACTTCTCAAATTACTTCTTTGGTTGTTTTGATGCGGCTTACGCAGTAGTTGCTGGTTTATTAGCTGGTATTTTAATTGGTCAAGTAACTGAAGTTTATACATCAGAAGAATACAGACATGTTAAGAAAATTGCGAAGCAATCTGAAACAGGTCCTGCAACAACAATTATTTCTGGTTTAGCAGTAGGTATGTTCTCTACAGCTGCTCCTATATTATTAATTGGTGCTGCAACTTTAGTATCATATAAATTCTTCGGTTTATATGGTATTGCACTTGCTGCAGTAGGTATGTTATCTACAGCTGGTATTACAATCGCAGTTGATGCTTATGGTCCAATTGCTGATAATGCTGGTGGTATTGCAGAAATGTGTGAATTACCTAAAGAAGTTAGAGGAATCACTGATAAATTAGATGCTGTTGGTAATACAACTGCTGCAATCGGTAAAGGTTTTGCTATCGGTTCTGCTGCACTTACTTCATTAGCATTATTTGCTGCATTCTCACAAGCTGCTGGATTAGATGGTATCAACATCTTAAATCCATTAGTAATTGTTGGTATGTTTGTTGGTGCTATGTTACCATTCTTATTCTCAGCTATGACTATGGAATCAGTTGGTAAAGCTGCTGGAGCAATGATTGATGAAGTTAGAAGACAATTTAGAGAAATTCCAGGTATCATGGAAGGTACAGCTGTTCCAGAGTATGAGAAGTGTGTTGATATCTCAACTACAGCTGCATTAAGAGAGATGGTTTTACCAGGTGTTATGGCTGTATTATCTCCGCTTGTAATGGGCTTTGTATTTGGTCCTGCGGCGTTAGGTGGTATGTTAGCTGGTGCATTAGTTTCTGGTGTTGTTATGGCTATCTTTATGTCAAACGCTGGTGGTGCATGGGATAATGCTAAGAAATATATTGAAGAAGGTCACTATGGTGGAAAGGGTTCTGATGCACATGCTGCAGCAGTTACTGGAGATACTGTTGGAGATCCATTCAAGGATACTTCTGGTCCGTCAATTAACATCTTAATCAAGTTAATGACAATCGTTTCATTAGTATTTGTTGAAGTATTAGGTTCAGGATTACTAAGCGGTTTATTCTAAAAAAAGTTAAGCTACCTCATTGAGGTAGCTTTTTTTATTTTGTATAATATTTTTTACCCCATGCTTCTAAAGTATCCAGAACTGGGACCAATTCACTTCCTTTTTCAGTGAGTGAAAATTCCACCTTAGGTGGTACTTCAGGAAATACCTTTTTATCAATGATACCGTCTAACTCAAGTTGTTTTAGATGATCGTTTAAAACCTTATGACTTATCCCTGGTAAGATGCGTTGTAATTCCAAAAACCTTTTAGGACCTTTTCTTAAATGACATAAGATAACTGCTTTCCATTTACTTCTTATAAACTCCATCGCATAGTCTAAATGACAGACAAATTCTTTATTATTGTATTTTAACATCATAACCTCTTTTCAATTCATTTTATCAACTTTTTAGTATTCTTTCAAGACTAACCAAATGGTAAGGTATATAACTAAAAAGTGCATACTTGTATTAATTTCAGTTTAGTATATGATAGTAAAAAAAGGGAGGTAACAATGAAAGTAGTAGCATTTAACGGTAGTCCAAGAGGAAACGGTAATACACATACAGCCATAGAGTTAGTAACTGAAAATATGGTGAAAGCTGGTGTAGAAGTAGAAATAGTACATGTTGGTAATAAGTTAATCAGAGGCTGTTTGGCTTGTAATCAATGTGCTAGAAATAGAGATGAAAGATGTGTTATAGATGATGAAGTGAATGAATGGATTCAAAAGATGAAAGAAGCTGATGGCATACTAATTGGATCACCAGTACATTATTCAGCAATCGCTGGAACAATGAAATCTTTTTTAGATAGAGCTTTTTACGTTTCGGGAAATAATGGCAGTCTGTTAAGACATAAAGTTGGAGCAGCGGTAGTCGCAGTGCGTCGTTCAGGTGGTATGCCAACACTTAGTCAACTGAATAATTTCTTAAATTATTCTGAGATGATGATGCCAACTTCAAACTACTGGCATGTCATTCATGGTACAAAACCAGGTGATGCATTAGAAGATGCTGAAGGCGTTCAAATTATGCGTGTTTTAGGAGAAAATTTCTTATACATGCTTCAAATGAACACGAATGATTTAGAGGCTCCTGATAAACAAAGAAAAGTATTTACAAATTTTATAAGATAAGGCTAAAGAAATACCACTTAGGTGGTATTTTTTATATACATTTTAAACAGATAAAATATTTTGAAACACTGTTGGTATGGGTATTATACCAATATCATGATACAATAGGGTGTAGAGAAACGAGGAAAAGATGTTAACTAAAAATGATATATTAAGAGTATTAAAAGAAGACGTAACAAAGCCGATATTTGACTATGAATTATTTAGATTCATGGGTTTAGAAAAATCTGACGGGGATGATTTTAATGCGATGTTAGATGAATTAGAAGCAGATGGTAAAGTTTTAAAAACTAAAAAAGATAAATATGGTATACCTGAACGATTTAATCTAGTATCAGGTAAGATACAAGTGACTAAAAAAGGATTTGCATTTCTTTTGATGGAAGAGGCCGGAGCTGAAGATATCTTTATTCCTGCATCTGAATTATCAACTGCAATGGATTCTGATACAGTACTTGTCAAATTAACGAAATACCCTGAGAATGGTAGACGTGGCGAAGGTGTTGTTGAACGCGTTATTAAAAGAGCATTTGATACAACAGTAGGCACATTTGAAGCATCAAAAGGGTTTGGTTTTGTAGTTGCTGATGATAGAAGAATTTCAAGAGATTTCTATATCCCTGAGAAGCAAACAAAAGGCGCTGAATCAGGTGATAAGGTAGTCGTGAAGATTACAAAGTATTCTGAGCAAAACAGGAATCCTGAAGGTAGAATTGTTGATATTTTAGGTAAAGCAGGTACCAATGAAGCTGAGATTCAATCCATTATCAGAATGCATGGTCTACCAGAAAGTTTTCCAAAGAAAGTATTAAGACAAGCGGATCGAATTGATATCAATATTTCTGAAGAAGATATAGACGGTAGAAAAGATTTTAGAAAGACATTAACTGTAACTATAGATGGCTCTGATGCGAAAGATTTAGATGATGCGATTTCTATTACTAAGCTAGAAGATGGTAATTTTGAATTGGGTGTGCATATTGCAGACGTTTCACATTATGTTGGGGAAAATTCTAAATTAGATGTAGAAGCACTCAAAAGAAGTACATCTGTTTATTTAGTAGACCGCGTTATTCCAATGCTTCCAAAAGTATTATCGAATGGCATATGTAGTTTGAACCCACATGAAGACCGTTTGACAATGAGTATTGTGATGGAAATCAATGAACGTGGTAAAGTGGTTAAACAACAGATTTATGAGTCGATCATCAA
The DNA here is from genome assembly GCA_013619035.1 of Peptostreptococcaceae bacterium. The sequence continues at coordinate 3,494 of JABXKX010000563.1, read as the reverse complement.
CAGTGATGAGAGATTGACTTATACAGATGTTTCAGATGTTTTAGATGAACAAACTGAAGGTAAAGACCATCTTAAAAAGTATGATTATCTAAAAGATACTTTTATCCATATGCGTGATTTAGCTGCTATTCTAAGAAAAAGCAGAGAAATGCGTGGTATGATCGACTTTAATTTCCCTGAATCGAAAGTGATTACAGATGATGAGGGTAAAGTAACAGATATTGAAATTAGAGAACGAAGAGTCTCTAATAAAATCATTGAAGAATTTATGCTTAAAGCCAATGAAACCATTGCTGAGTATATGTACTGGTTGGAAATTCCTTTTGTTTATAGAGTTCATGAAAATCCAAAGGAAGAAAAAATTGCTGAGTTTAATAAACTCATTCATAATTTTGGTTACACTATCAAAGGCAGTTTAGATGAACTTCATCCAAGAGAGATTCAGAAACTTCTAAAAGAAGTAGAAGGTAAAAAAGAAGAAGCCTTGATTAATAAGATGATGTTAAGATCATTAAAACAAGCGAAATACTCGCCGTTTAATGATGGACACTTTGGATTAGCAGCTGAATACTATTGTCACTTTACTTCACCAATTAGACGATATCCTGATTTACAGATCCATAGAATCATAAGAGAATCTTTAAAAGGAAAAATAAATCAAAATAGAATTTCAGATTTAGAAGTGATTGTAGCTAATGCATCGGATCAAGCCTCTAAACAAGAGAGAATTGCTGAAAAAGCAGAACGTGATACAGTGGATCTTAAAATGGCTGAATATATGGCTCAATTTGTTGGGGAATCATTTGATGGTTTCATTTCATCACTGACATCATTTGGTATGTTTATTCAGTTAGATAATACCGTAGAAGGTCTTGTTCGTTTAGCAGATTTATCTGACGACTATTACATCTATGATGCAGCTAAAATGATTTATATCGGTGAAAACACGAGAAATACTTACCATATAGGTGATGAAGTAAAAGTAAAACTTGAAAAAGTCAGTATCAAAGATAGAGAAATTGATTTTACAATCTTAGAACATAAGGCTTAGGAGAGATCATGATTAAATTAATTGCCTGTGATTTAGATGGAACGCTCTTAGATTCCAATCATGAAATCACAGAAGACAATAGAAAAGTAATTGAAGACTTGAAAGAAAAGGAGATTCCTTTTGTGATTGCAACAGGAAGAATTTATCCTTCTGCTGCAGAGTTTTCTAAAGACTTGGGTTTAAAAACACCTATTATTGCTTGTAACGGTGCAGTTATAAAAGACCCTGTAAAAGATGAAATAATTCATCATTATCCGGTTAAAACCGAACAAATGTTAACACTGATAGATATCTGTAAAAAATATGATATATATTTTCATATCTATACCATTGATACCATTTATGCTGAAAGAAATGAACGTCTTATTTTAAAATATAATGAGTGGAAGAAAAAAGATCCTAAACGAAGCCTTGTTAAGACTGCAGTTGTTGAAGATATTAAACCAATAATAGAATCAAATGTTGTTTATAAACTTGGCATTTATGTAGATGAGGATGGCGCTCAAGAAGCTTATAAGGAAATGGTAAAGATACCAGGCATCACATCATGTTTTTCATTAACAACATTAGTAGATGTTTTTAATGAAGATGCTTCAAAGGGTATTGCAGTTAAAGCTTTAGGTGATATGTATGGCATTTCTAAGAAACATATAATGGCTTTAGGTGATAACGAAAATGATATACCTATGTTAGAAAATGCTGGTATTGGTATAGCAATGAAAGATGCCAGAGAAAATGTTAAAGAGGCAGCTGATGAGATAACTGAGAGTAATGATGCCAGTGGTGTTGCAATTGCCATAAGAAAACATCTGGCAATTTGATTAAAAAGAAATTACACCTAGGTTGTTTTATTGACTTAGGTCTTCTTTTTTGTTAAACTCATTAAGTAGTTTAAAGGAGTAGGATATGTCAGTAGGAAAACTAATTGCGAATAATAAGAAAGCAAGACATGAATTCTTTATAGATGAAGTTATTGAAACCGGTATTGTACTAAAAGGTACTGAGGTTAAATCTATTAGATTGGGTCAAGCGAATATAAAAGAATCATATGCAGTCATCAATGATGGTGAAGTTTTCATACAAGGCATGAATATCACCCCGTATGAAATGGGGAACAGATATAATCCTGATCCAGTTAGAACTAGAAAACTGTTACTACATAGAAAACAGATTGATAAGTTAATTGGTTTAACGATGAAAAAAGGTTATACATTAGTACCACTTCGTTTGTATCTTAATGAAAAGGGACTTGTAAAACTTGAAATTGGTGTTGCTAGAGGTAAGAAACTTCATGACAAACGTCATGATCTTGCTAAGAAAGATGCCACTCGTGATATCCAACGTGCTTTAAGAGACAAACAAAAATATTAATGTGGATAAAATGTTGAAATCCTGTTAATAATTGTTGATAAGTTGATAACTCTGTTGGTAAGTCATTATTTTGTTATATATGACGTAACTTATTTTATGTATAATGGTGGATAAATATACAAAACACCATACTTACCCACAAAACATGTGGATAAGTTGTGGGTAACTCTGTGAATAATCATTTATTTATGTTAATTAAACAATGTGGATAATTTCCACTTGTGGATTATATATAAGGGGATGTAAAGGTTTCGACAGGGGTTTAGAATCAGTATAAGCGAGCCGTGTTTTCTTTCCTGGGGTACACGTAAAAGAACTGGGATATTAAATTAAACGCTAAAAATAATAACTTAGCTTTCGCAGCGTAATTGCTGCGACCCTCTCCTAAATAGCCTTTCTCTATTGCCGCTATAGGACTGGATACTTTTGCAATGGACAAGCCAAAAGGGTGTTATGACTTTTGGGGGTACTAATCGTAACTGGTTTACTATTATCGTTTGTTTGAGTACCTGATAGTAAATAAGATTTGATCTCAAGCTGCGCTCGGAGAAAGTACTTTGGAAAAACTTTTGGACATGGGTTCAATTCCCATCATCTCCACCAATAAGACACAGTCTATATTTTATAGGCTGTGTTTTTCTTTGCTTAAAAGTATTTTATTCATACTTAATATGCAATGCTATTAGAAGAGGTTTATATGGTTACTGTTAGTCCTTCCAATTATTTTGAGGTTGTTTTATCATAGAACGGTTAATGTAATGGTGACCTTTATTTTGAGTTTAAATGAATTAGAAGGGTAATAGAATTAATGTATAGGAAACAATGTTACCTAAATAATAAGATTAGTCTTATATTAAATTCCAATTGGTGAATAAATGAAGAAGAGGTTGATGTATGTTTAAAAATCAAAATGAGATTGTTGTTGATTTAATTTTAACTCGTTATAAGGATTTAATTATAGAATTAGAACAATTTGTATATAAGGTGAAAGAGAATACTTTAATTGAAGATATTATTGGTTATATGGATCATATATTAATAAAACTACTTATATTATTTACTTATGAAAATC
>JABXKX010000545.1 GCA_013619035.1 Peptostreptococcaceae bacterium | reverse complement strand
ATATATTTTCTTTTGAATTTACAAGGTAAAAACCTTTTCTATTAAGTGTATCCACTCTATTATATGTCATCTCACTATGATCCAATTGTTTAAACACACCACCGGCTTCTTCTGCAACCAATTGTACCGCTGCAGTATCCCATTCGCTGGTTAAACCAAATCTGTAGTAAGCTTCTGCTAGACCTCTAGCTATCATACAACCTTTTAAAGAACTTCCAACACCTTCAACTGAACTGATAATAGAAGCATGATCTTCTATTAAATCTAAAAATTCTTTAGACTTATGATATTTACTGGATAGAACTCTTATACGATCGGTTCTATGAGAAACTTTATTTCTGGATATTTCACCTTTGTACTCATAGAAACTACCATGTCCTTTAGTAGCATAATATAATTCCCCTGTAACAGGTACATATACCACACCCAAAATAGGATGACCATTTTCAACTAAAGCAATATTAACTGTAAATTCATCTGTATGATGAATAAATTCTTTGGTCCCATCCAAGGGATCAATTATCCAACAATATGTTTCATCAAGCCTATTGGAATCATCAGCAGATTCTTCTGAAAGTATGGCATGTTCCGGATATGCTTTCGAGATAATGGCTTCAATAACCTCATCCGCTGCACGATCTGCACAGGTTAAAGGCGAATCATCTTCTTTATAAGAAATTTCAAAGTCGGTCTTATAAATATCCATTATCTTTTCTCCAGCCATAACAGCTGCTTCTTTTGCTACTTTTAATGCTTGATCTAACATAGATGCCTCTCTAACTATATAGTGATGTCGATAAATATCTTTCTCCAGAGTCTGCAAGTAAAACCACTATGTTCTTTCCTTTATTTTCAGGTCGAGATGCCAATACCGATGCCGCAGCCAAAGCTGCACCAGATGAAATACCAACTAATAAGCCTTCTTTTTGTGCTACTAAGTTGCTGGTACTAAACGCTTCATCATTAGAAACTTTAATCACTTCATCTATAACATCTACATTTAAATTCTTTGGTATAAATCCTGCACCAATACCTTGAATCTTATGTGGTCCAGGACCTTCACCTGAAAGAACAGCAGAATCTTCTGGTTCAACTGCTACTATTTTAACATGTGGCAATCTCTCTTTCAAGACCTCTCCAACACCTGTTATAGTACCACCCGTACCAACACCAGCAACAAAGATGTCAATTTGTCCATCAGTATCTTCAATTATTTCAATTGCTGTTGTTTCACGATGTGCTTGTGGATTCGCATCATTTTCAAATTGTTGAGGCACATAAGCTTTTTCATAGTTTTCTGCTAATTCCAAAGCTTTATCAATAGAACCTTTCATACCAAGTTTTCCTGGTGTTAATACCAGTTCTGCACCTAGTGCTGACAATAAGTTTCTTCTTTCTACACTCATCGTATCAGGCATTGTTAAAACAAGTTTATACCCTTTTGATGCTGCTACAAAAGCCAAGCCAACACCAGTGTTACCACTTGTTGGCTCAATAATAACCGTACCTTCTGTTAATAAACCATCACGTTCAGCTGTTTCTACCATATAGAATGCCGCACGATCTTTTACACTTCCAAGAGGATTAAAGTATTCTAATTTAGCAATAACTTTAGCCTCTAATTTTTTTTCTTGTTCAAACCTTTTTAATTCTAATAAAGGTGTCTTTCCAATTAAATCCGTTAATTTATTTGCTATTTTCATAAAATCCTCCATCTACATATTCCCTACCGGAATTATGTATAATATAACAAAGTCTTTTACAGAAGTCAATAGTTATCTTAAAGAAACAAATTTTGCTTTTTTCTTTTTATCTTTTTCATAAAAAGTATCCTTATCTAAACCACAGAAAGGACAATGCCAATCACTTGGTAAATCAGCAAACTTGACCCCTGGTTCAATATCAGCACTAATATCTCCATAGACAGGATTATATATATAACCGCACTTACAAATATGTTTCAGCATAGACCCACCTCCATAGTATTGTATACCCATAAAAACTTAAAACTAACTATTTCCTACTAAAAACATGTAAAATAAAAGATCACCTAAGTGATCTTAATTAATACTACTCTTGTTTTGGTTCAATCTGAAAACTACTAAGATGATGATGAATAGTACCCATAGCATCACTATAAGGATTATTGTAAATAACTTATAATCTGGTTTCTCTTCTTTCTCAGTTTCTATTACTTTAGCTTCTTCCGTTGCTTCTTCAGTTGCTTCTTCAGTTGCTTCTTCAGTTACCTCTTCAGTTGCTTCTTCAGTTGCTTCTTCAGTTGCCTCTTCAGTTGCTTCTTCAGTTGCTTCTTCAGTTGCTTCTTCAGTGGTTTCTTCAGTGGCTTCTTCAGTCGTATCATCACTGATTTCTTTTACTTCTTCTTTAGGTGGCTGATAATACATTTGACTTCCAATTACAAAGAATCCACTTCCACCAACTGATCTGTAATTTGATAAGATTTCTCTTGCTTCCTCTTCTGAATCATATGGACCTAAAAAGACTTTATGTAAATCATATACCTTTATAATAACTGACTCATACCCAATGCCGACCATGTAGTTGTTATATTTCTCAGCTTTCGTTTGAGAGTTAAAAGCACCGACTTGTACATAATACTCGTCATCATTGTATGCAAAGACAAATGACAATTGCGTTATCAATATCATTACAATTAGTATTAAACTAAGTATTTTTTTCATTCTCTGCACCCCCTGCTCCTATTATTAGATTATCAATTACTTGATTATGAAATGCTCCTGCATCTAACTCTTTTTTATAGGTTTCAAAAACAATATCAATTTCAATAGAAACTCTCTGATGACTACTTTTAACAACAATATTGAGTGATTCAAATTCTTTTATAAAACGTTCTTTTAATAACGCAGTCCCATCAAAGTCAGTATTGGGAAGAATAATCGCAAATAGATTATGTTTAATTCTATAATGTTGATCACTTTGACGAGTGATTTCAACGATGAATTCGGATAAATGTTTTAAGAATTTTTCACCTTGACTTAATCCATACAAATGATTCAAATCTTCAAATGATTCAATGTGAATCAACAATAAAGATAAAGACTGTTCATAACGTTTTGCCCGGTCTACCTCAGCTGCTAAGTTTTCATAATAATCTTTTTCATTTCTAAAACCTGTTAAAGCATCAATTCGCACAAGTTCTTCATATTGGTCTGAAAAATCATCTGACGTTCTTAGATATTTTTCATTTAATAGCCCTATCATACCTGCAAGTACAGCAACCGTTGTTGGAACTATCAAATAGTAGTAATTAATTGTAACCGGTTCAAATCCCTCTATCGTGCCTGCCATGATAACAAGTATTCCATATCCCAGCGTGATTAAGAATGTGGCAATCAAACCGATCATAATTGATAAATGAATGGCTAGTAAGCCAATACTAACGATGAGTGATATCATAACGGTATCAATCCAATTCAAGGTGCTATATTGACCTAATAAATACAGTGAAATAGCGTACAATCCAAGTAACATCACTGTAAATATTATTTTATTAGTTTTAAATTGTTTCATATGTCCTTCCTTTTCAATATAAGTTATATTTATTATACCAATAAATGAACCAAATTACACATATCAATACCATTACAAGAACAATTTTACTGTTTAGTGACGTGTTATAAGAGTTCACTCAAACAAGTATAAAGAAAACATCCTTTGTAATCAAACTACAAAGGATGTTCATATTAGTGTTTAGTGCCTTCACCGGCATAGATATTTAATTCGTTTTCTTCTTTTGCAACAACAACAGTACAGCCATCATATAATACATTTCTTAGATATAGTTCTGCTATTTCATCTTCTATATAAGTTTGAATCGCACGTCTAAGTGGTCTTGCACCATAAATGTCACTATACCCCTTTTCAAGGATAAATGCTCTTGCTGCTTCACTGACCTTCAGCTTCATATGTTTGTCATTAAGTTCTAATTCAACTTCTTGTAACATCAAGTCAACAATTTGTTTTAGGGCATCTTTACTTAATTTATTAAATACAATGACTTCATCAATTCTATTTAAAAACTCAGGTCTAAAGTATTCCTTTAAAGCACCTTTGATGGCTTCTTTTGTTTCAATTTGATTCCCTTGTGAGAAGCCCATTGTAAGTGACTTATTTTGAGTTCCAGCATTTGAAGTCATAATAATAACCGTGTTATCAAAATGAACTGTACGTCCTTGATTATCTGTTAAACGACCATCTTCAAGAATTTGAAGCAATACATTAAATACATCAGGATGTGCTTTTTCAATTTCATCTAACAAGATAACTGTATATGGTTTTCTTCTAACAATATCAGTTAACTTGCCACCTTGATCATAACCAACATATCCAGGAGGCGCTCCAATAATTTTAGAAACTGAATGTTTCTCCATATATTCAGACATATCAAGTCTAACCATCAATTCTTCGCTACCAAATAGCTCAAGTGCTAATTTCTTTACCAATTCAGTTTTACCAACACCAGTTGGTCCAACAAAGATAAATGATGCTGGTCTTTTTATTTTCTTAAAGCCAACTCTGTTTCTTCTGATAGTTTTTGAAATACTCTTTATCGCTTCATCTTGACCAATTACTTTATTAGCCAATCTATTTTCTAGATCTAATAGTTTATCCACTTCTTCTTCAGTGATACGCTGTACAGGAATTTTAGTCCACGCCTCTATGACATAAGCAATATCTTCCTTTGTTAACTTAGTTTGAGAACCCGATTGTTCTAAACTAAATATTTTCTGTTCCACATGGATGATATCACTACCGATTTCAGCAGATTTTTCAAAATTACCTAAAGAATCATATTTAATTTTATCATCATGAAGTTTTTGAAGTTGATCTTTTAGAGCCATAATTTCAACAAGACCTTGATTTTTTAAGTTTGCTCTAGAACCCGCTTCATCCAAAACATCAATTGCTTTATCTGGAAGAAATCTATCTCTAATATAACGAGAAGACAATACAACACATGCTTCTATCACTTCATTATCGATTTTAATATGATGATAGTCTTCATAATAATCTTTAATACCTTTGATTATTTCAATAGACTCATCGATAGTAGGTTCTTCAACAACAACCGGTTGGAAACGACGTTCAAGCGCTGCATCTTTTTCAATGTGTTTTCTGTATTCATCTAGAGTCGTTGCTCCTAGAATCTGAATTTCACCTCTTGCTAAAGAAGGTTTTAAAATATTAGCAGCATTCATCACGCCACCTTGTACTTCTCCTGCACCAACAATATTATGAAGTTCATCAATTACTAAAATAACATTACCCAAAGCTTTCGCTTCTTCAATGATACCTTTCATTCTCGATTCAAACTGACCTCTAAAATGAGTTCCTGCTACAATAGCAGTCATATCTAATAGATAAATTTCTACATTAAAGAGTTTTGCTGGAACTTGCTTTTGAGCAACTCTAACCGCTAATCCTTCAGCAATGGCAGTTTTACCAACACCTGCTTCTCCTATTAGGACAGGATTATTCTTACTTCTTCTATTAAGAATTTGAACCACTCTATCAATCTCATGATTTCTACCTATGATTCTATCAACTTCAAAGTTTTTCGCTTTTTCAGTAAGATTTATACCATACAGTTCTAAATTCTTTTTCTTCTTATCTTTTTTCTTTTTCTTTTTTGTTGTTTTTTGAGGTTCTTCTTCTTCTACAATAGGTGGTTCTTCTTCAAAGTCAGAAACATCTTCAATATCTGCATCATTGCTTTGAGAATCCATTAAAAACTCCATCATCTGTTCAGGAGATTCCATTTCACCCATATCCATATCTTCTAATATATCGTTCATACCTGCTGTCATATTTTTAATCTGATCTAAACTCATACCTGTGTCTTTAATCATTTGCTCAATACCTGGAATCTTTTTCTTTTCAGCACATTCTATACATAATGCTTCTGAAACAGGTTTCCCATGCTCCATTTTAGATAAAAATATAACGGCTACATTTTCATTACATTCTGTGCAAAGTTTCATATTATCACTCCATTTAACCTTCTTCTAGTGATGCTATTATAACATAATCATGTTAAATATAAAGTCGGTTTATTATTTTTTAATCTAGTTGTCGAATTCCTAAATCCTTTAAGAAAATTACATAATTGTCACCATTTTCAAAGACTAGAGATATCGAATTTATGTGTGTTACATCCAAATTAGGATTTTTATCAATAAATGACTGCAAGGGTAATTGGAATGTTTGGAATACAGATTCCCTATTATTGATATCTTCAATCATATAGAGTTTTGGTAAGTTAACTTCTATTTGATGTTGAAGCATACCATAAGAACTGATTGGTAAATCCGATTGATTACCCATTTTATCTGTCAGTCTAATTTTGAAATCCAGAAGTTTTTCATTTTCTTTGGTATCATCTGCAACCGTTAAATACAACACATCATCATTATCTAACTCCAAAGTATCAAAAGTTATATCATACCTAGATTCACCGATACTGTTCCAACCCAAATAAGCGCCATAGATATTGGTATACTTACCATCTAATCTTGAGCCACCTTCAGACCATTTACTCAGACCTGAACTTGATATCCTTGACCCTTCTAAAGTCCCGGTTTCCAGATAATTATCTTCTGTGTAATCAACAATCTTAAGATCATTTGAGTCATGATACTGAGACATATAGAGATTCTCTGGTAACGAATCAAATGCTTTTAAATTCTCAAAACCTTTTTTATAGATATCATTACTTTTTAATGTTGCTTCTAAAAAATTAAATACCAATTGAGAAGCAATCGCTTCCTGCGTTTTTCTTTCAATTAATTGGGACGTATTATGAAGTGTCCCACTGAGAGGTGCCGTATCTCCTTTATGCCACGCTTGATTGAAGTAGCCATGATTCGCACCATAAATATACACAGCAGCTTTAAAGTAGTCACTGCCGTCACTAAAGTCTATACGATCGTATTGGTTTGCACCGGCCATATAGGTTACATCCATATCTTGTGCACCATGTAGTAATAGATAATTCACATCTGTTAAAGTCACTTCTTTACCAGCAGGTTTATATTGTCTATCTGTTGGTGCTATCGCAATAACAGTTTTAATTCTAAAATCTTCATTAAAAGTTTTACGATAATCATTTGGTAAGTACTTGATTTGATTAAAAAAGCTTGCAATAGCAACCGCTTCTCCGCCTCTTGAATGTCCAATCAAAGCAACATTTTCATCATCAATTTTATTGTAGAAGACTGAAGTTTTATCACTGGATTTATCCAATAACAATTCCACATGTTTTAATAAAATAAATGCTCTCGCATCATTTTCATTTCCCAAAGACGATCCCATGAGTTTGCTATCGTATATAGAGTAATTCAAGAAGTTTTCATCTACAGATACAACATTGTAACCTCTTGATGCCAAGTAATTGCCTAAATAGCCGTAACCAATTTCAGAGTCATGGCTCATCTCATGATTTCCATGGACCAAAACAATAAGCGGAAACGGACCGTCACCATCCGGTACATAGTAATGGGCGTTTAATGGCACATCATAGACATTAAATCCTAAGTACTTCTCTCTTGTTTTATTCCACTTATTTAGAAAATATGAAACACTTGTTGTTTTTGATGTTTCACCTTCTAAAGCATCAAATTTTTCTTGATAAGCTTCACTACCATAAATACCAGTTAAAACATCATATTGAGTATCTGTTTCAGAAATAACCAACTCTGTCTTGTAAGTATTAAAAGCATTCTCTTTTACAGTCATTTGTTTACCGGGCCATACAAACAATACAACCAATGCTATGATACTTACTATTAACAATAGATGTCTACCAAATCTCAACAGGAAATGGACTTGTTTTCTATAGAAAGTACCATAAATCATGTTCCCCAAAGCAAATAAGAAGACTGCAATTGAAATAACAGCTACAATATTCCCTCGTGGTGTTCGACTGGAAGTAAAGATAAACGATAACATAGCCATACTGCTGACTACATAAAAAAGCATACTAGATGGTAATAATTTTATTAAGTCAAACACATGACCCAAAATATAACTGAGAAGCAGGATGCCTCCGACGCCCATAACCATGGCAATAGAAAAGTCCATCAGTCCTCTGTTTTTAAATGTAAAAACCATATAATAGATAAACAAAGATACCGAAAATACAAACAGTGGTATCATTGTGTATTTTAAATAACGATTGAGTTTTAGTGTTTTAGTTGATTGATTGATTATTTTTTTTATTTTCATATATACCTCACACCATATTATAACATAGTCTATTTT
>JABXKX010000030.1 GCA_013619035.1 Peptostreptococcaceae bacterium | reverse complement strand
TTTTAAAATGTGTTGAAAAAGATTTCTTACTGCTGTATTCTTAGGTTAAGAACTTATTAAAACGACTTTAAAAAGCAGGAGGATCACAATGAAATTATTTAATACGATTGATAAAATTAAATTTGAAGGCGCAGACTCTAAGAACCATTTGTCATTTAAGTATTACAATCCAGAACAAATGGTGGCAGGTAAGCCAATGAAAGAACATTTAAGATTTGCTATGAGTTATTGGCATACTTTAACGGGTGATGGCTCAGATCCCTTTGGTGCGGCAACAATGGAAAGACCATGGAATGAATTAGACGGGATTGAAAAAGCTAAATTACGTGCTGATATCGGTTTTGAGTTTATGGAGAAACTGGGTATGGAGTATTTCTGTTTCCATGATTTAGATATTGCTCCTGAAGGTAAAAACCTAAAAGAAAAACATGCTAATTTAGATATCATTGTAGATTATATTGAAGAACTGATGAAGAAAACAGGGATTAAGTGTTTATGGGGTACTACAAATGCCTTTACACATCCAAGATTTGTACACGGTGCTTCAACAGCTCCGAATGCTGATGTCTTTGCTTATGCAGCGGCGCAAGTAAAAAAGGCAATGGAAATCACAATGAGACTTGGTGGAGAAAATTATGTGTTCTGGGGTGGTAGAGAAGGATATGAAACGCTTCTAAATACCAATACAGAATTGGAATTGGATAACTTGGCTAGATTCTTACAGATGGCTGTAGATTATAAAGCAAAGATTGGATTTACTGGTCAATTATTAATTGAACCAAAACCAAAAGAGCCAACAAAACATCAATATGACTTTGATACAGCGACTGTTTTAGGATTCTTAAGAAAGTACAATCTACAAGATCACTTTAAACTAAATATTGAAGCAAATCATGCGACTCTTGCGATGCACACATTTGATCATGAATTAAATATGTGTAGAATCAATGGTGCACTTGGTTCAATCGATGCGAATCAAGGGGATTTACTATTAGGATGGGATACCGATCAATTCCCTACGAATATCTATGATGCTGTTTTAGCGATGATTGAAGTCTTAAAAAACGGTGGTATTGCACCAGGTGGATTAAACTTTGACTCGAAATTGAGAAGAGGATCATTTGAGCCAGTAGATTTATTCTATGGATACATTGCTGGAATGGATACTTATGCTAGAGGTTTAATTATTGCTGACAAGTTAATTACTGATGGTGTATTTGATAACTTTACTAAAGAGCGTTATGCAAGTTATGAGGCTGGTATTGGAAAACAAATCATCAATAAAGAAGTTGGATTTGAAGAATTAGAAATCTATGCTCTTGGACTAAAAGACATTAAAAACACTTCAGGTCGTCAAGAATTATTAGAAAACATACTAAATCAATATATTTATAGATAATCAAGTGCTCATTCTATATAATTGTAATGAGGTGATTAAATTGAAAATAAAAGTAGATGAAAAAATAAATCAAAAACAAATAAAAGTATTAAATAGAGCCAATATATTAAGAGCATTTAGAGAACATGAGCTGGTACAAAAAAACGACTTGGTTCAAATGTTAGGACTGAGTATCACCACGGTTACCAGTAATATCAAATCACTTTTAGAAGAAGGTTTAATTGAAAGTGTTGGTATTGCCAAAAGTACTGGTGGTAGAAAACCAGTTGTGCTTCAGTTTGTAAAAAATGCTCGAGTAAGCATTGGTGTCGATATATCACCCCATAGAGTGTCAATGATACTGACAAATCTAGCTTCTGAAATTATAGATAGTGATGATTTTAAATTGACTGATGGTGAAATGAGTGTCATTTTAGCTTCGGTAGAAGAACACATCAATCTATTACTTAAGAAACATGGTATTGATAAATCTAAGTGTATTGGCGTGGGTTTATCTCTACCTGGAGTAGTAGACGAAGAAAAGAATATTTTAATTAATGCTCCAAATCTTAAAGTAGAAAACTATTCTTTTGAAGCTTTTGAAGCGTCGCTGGGATTGCCTTTATATTTAGAGAATGAAGCCAATGTAGCAGCTTTTGCTGAATTAATTTTAGGTGAAGCCAGACAATCAGATGATGTGATTTATATATCTATTACCGATGGTGTCGGTTGTGGTATTATCACCAATCATGCAGTGTCAAAAGGATCCTTTAAGAAAGCTGGAGAGTTTGGACATATGAGGATATCTGATAAAGACATCAAGTGTAGCTGCGGTAGAAAAGGGTGTTGGGAGTTATTTGCATCTGAAAGAGCTTTACTGAAACATTATCAAGAGATATCAGGCATAAATTTACCCGATTTAAGAACTTTCTTTGATAAATATTCAGAAGGCTCTTCGGATGTTAATGAAGCGCTTCGTGTTTATTTTGATTACTTAACAATTGGTATAGAAAATATAGTATTAGGATTGGATCCAGAAAAGATAATTATTGGTGGTGAAATTGCTAAATATTTATTAGAAATTGAACCCTTTATAAACGAATATATAAAACGAAATCATTCAATTTTAGAGTCTAATGACAACAAGATTGTATTATCAAAGTTAGCACCGAGAAGTGCTGTACTCGGTGGTAGTCTCTTACCTCTAAAGGACATGTTTGATTTCTAAAGGAGTAAACATGTATATAGGAATTGATCTTGGGACATCTTCTGTAAAAGTGTTACTTATGGCAGCGGATGGTTCAATCGTGGATGAAAAAACGAGTGAGTATCCCGTGAGTTATCCAAAAGAAAATTGGGCTGAACAAAATCCGATGGACTGGTGGCAAGGCACAGTTCAAGCTTTAAAAGCATTGATATCAGACAATGGAACTCATAAATCAGAGATTAAAGGTATTGGATTTAGCGGTCAAATGCATGGCATGGTGGCGCTTGGAAAAGAGGGATATGTTTTAACGCCGGCAATCTTATGGTGTGATCAACGAACTCAAGAAGAATGTGATGAAATTACTAAAAACTTTGGCAAAGAAAAACTAAGTGACTTAGTAGGTAATAAAGCATTAACAGGATTTACAGCACCAAAAATCTTATGGTTAAAAAAGAATCATCCAGATCTTTTTAATCAAGTGGATATGATTTTACTGCCTAAAGATTATATTAGGTACAAGCTAACAGGTGTTTATGCAACTGATTATTCTGATGCTTCTGGTATGTTGCTTTTAGATGTTGAGCACAAAGAATACTCAAAAGAAACGTTGTCCTTCATTGGTATTACAGAAACACAACTACCAAGACTTTATGAGTCATATGAAGTCACTGGTATGTTAAGTGAAGAAATCAAATATTTATTAGACCTCTCTCAAGATGTAATAGTTGTTGGTGGTGCTGGTGATCAAGCAGCTGGTGCTATTGGGACAGGCACAGTAAAAGAAGGAATTGTTTCTGTTACACTTGGCACCTCAGGCGTTGTATTTGCCGCTCATAATGAGTATAAAGTAGATGATGACAATAGACTACATGCCTTTTGTCATGCCAATGGACATTATCATACCATGGGTGTGATGTTGTCTGCTGCTAATTGTTTGAAGTGGTGGGTAGAACAAGGTTCTAAAGCTGAATTTGATATACTTCTTGAGGAACTAGACGACACAATAACAGAAGTTATCTTCTTGCCTTATCTGATGGGTGAAAGAACGCCGTATCCAGATCCAAATGCTAGAGGTACGTTTATTGGTATGGATATGACAACTGATAGACAGGATATGACTAAAGCAGTCTTAGAAGGTGTTTCATTTGGACTAAAAGATTCATTAGACCTTCTAGTAGATTTAAACATTCCAATTGATGAAATTAGAGTGATTGGTGGCGGTGCAAAGAGTATGAAGTGGCGACAAATTCTAGCGGATGTTTTCGGTCAAGAAATTGTTGGCATCAATACGAATCAAGGTGGTGCTTTAGGCGCTGCTATCTTAGCTGCAGTAGGCGATGGTGCTTTTAGTTCAGTTTCGGAAGCAACAACTCAAATTATTAAAACCGTTGATACGGTTGTACCCAATATGGACAATCATATTAAGTATCTAGAAAAACATAAAAAGTATCAAGCTTTGTATCAGTATCTAAAACCATATTTTAATAATTAACGATTTAGCTTAAAGAGTTTCTTTAAGCTATCTTTGTTTTTGTGGTAAACTTAAGGATAAATTTCAAGAAAAACCGTGAATAATTTTATTGTCACCAAAATATGTAATCAAAATCCAAGTAGCTTCCCTCATTGAAATAGCCCTTGGCTATTTCTTTTTATACAAATTTGTTTTATAATTAAAGTAACTTAATAAAGGCAGAGAGTAGGAGAGCCGCAGATAATTCGAAATGTTTTATTTGTGTGCTCTTTTTTAATTGTCAAAAATCTATAGTAACATGTGGTGAAATTATTGATATAACTTTCTGATATGAGTTACAGATTAGAAAGTGTCATAGTGGAGGAGATTATGTTTGATGTAACAATTATAGGCGCGGGTGTCGTTGGAGCAGCCATTGCTAGAGAACTATCGAAATATAAATTGAATATAGCAATAATTGAAAAAGAACCCGATGTAGCACTTGGTACATCTAAGGCCAATAGTGCGATTATTCATAGTGGATATGATGCAGAACCCGGTACAGTGAAGGCATTTATGAACGCAAAAGGCAATCCGATGTTTGACAAGCTTTGTTCTGATCTGGATGTACCGTTTAAAAGAATTGGATCTTATGTTCTAGCATTTTCTGAAGCTGAAAAAGTCACTTTGGAAGCGCTTCTAAAAAGAGGTCAGGAAAATCATATTCCAGGACTTGATTTACATTCTAGAGAACAAATACTAGAAAAAGAACCCAATGTGACTCCAGGGGTTGTTGCAGGACTTCATGCCAACACTGCTGGTATTATCGGTCCTTGGGAATTGACCATTGCACTAGTAGAAAATGCAATAGAAAATGGTGCGACACTCTATTTAGATCATGAAGTATTAGATATTAAAAAAGAGGAATACTTTAGCATTAAAACATCACAAGGAATGATAGAGTCAAAAATAGTGATTAATGCAGCGGGTGTATTTGCAGATCAAATTCATAATATGGTTGATGAACCGAACTTTGAGATCAAAGCATGGAAAGGTCAATATTATATCTTAGACAAAGTACATGAAGGATTTGTTAATAGCGTTTTATTTCAATGTCCTTCTGATGTTGGAAAGGGAGTTCTTATTTTACCTACGGTACATGGCAATATTTTAATAGGACCAGATTCACAAGAATTTGAAGACAAAGAAGATGTCTCTACAGATGCACAGGACTTAGAATATATTAGAGATAAAGCGATGAAAACTTCAAAGGATATCCCTATGTGGGATGTGATTACTACTTTTGCTGGTCTTCGTGCCAAACCAAGTACCCATGACTTTATCATTGAACCTTCTAAAACCACTGAAGGATTTTATGATGTGGCTGGTATTGAATCGCCGGGATTATCCTCTGCACCAGCAATTGCTGAATATGTTGTTAAGTGGATTATAGAACAGTTTGATTTTATTGAAGAAAATCAAACATTTAATCCAAGACGAGTAGGGATACCACATTTTATGGATCTACCATTAGAAGAAAAGAAAAAGCTTATAGAAGAAGATTCTAGATTTGGTCATGTTGTTTGTCGGTGTGAATATATCACCGAAGCTGAGATTGTAAGAGCCATTCACAGCACTTTGGGTGCAACAACAGTGGACGGTGTTAAAAGACGTGTAAGACCTGGTATGGGTCGTTGTCAAGGTGGGTTCTGTGGTGCGAAAGTAATGGAGATACTTGCTAGAGAATTAGATAAAGATATAAAAGAGATTGTAAAGGACAAGAAAGAATCTGTGATAGTGACTGGAATGACAAAGGAGTAAGTATGAAACTATATGAATTAGTAGTTGTCGGTGGTGGTCCTGCAGGTTTAGCAGCAGCCTTAGAAGCGAGAAAAAATGGTATTCAAGATATTTTAATTATAGAAAGAGATGAAGAACTAGGCGGTATTTTACAACAATGTATTCATAATGGCTTTGGTCTTCAGGTCTTCAAAAAAGAATTGACTGGACCAGAATATGCAGAACGTTATATGGATATGGTAGAAGCTGAGAAAATTCCTTATAAAACAGATACCATGGTGATTGATATAACAGAAGATAAGGTCATTAGTTATATGAATGAACTTGAAGGATATGTGACCATTCAAGCAACTGCAATTGTTTTGGCAATGGGATGTAGAGAACGTACAAGAGGTGCAATCAATATCTCTGGTACAAGACCTTCAGGTGTTTACAGTGCGGGTATGGCTCAACTTCTCATCAATACAGAAGGTTTCAAAGTTGGTAAAAAAGTCATTATTTTGGGATCTGGTGATATCGGATTGATTATGGCTAGACGTATGACTTTAGAAGGTGCTGAAGTAGTTGGTGTGTTGGCAAGAGGTAACTATGCTGCAGGACTGGCTAGAAATGTGGTTCAGTGTTTGGATGATTTTGATATACCGTTGATGTTAAAACATACTATAATAAAAATTAATGGTAAAGAACGTGTTGAAAGTGTTGTCGTAGTGGAGATGGATGATAAGAAACAGCCCATCAAAGGCACTGAACAAACCATTGAATGTGATACGGTTTTATTATCGGTTGGCTTGATACCAGAAAATGAATTGTCGTTAAAGGCCCATATAAATTTGGATAAAAAAACAAAAGGACCTGTGGTTGATGATGCTATGTCAACCAATGTAGAGGGGATTTTTGCTTGTGGTAATGTACTTCATGTTCATGATATCGTAGACTTTGTCTCTTATGAAAGTGAAAAAGCAGGTAAAAATGCTGCCAAGTATATATTAAAAGAATCGATAAAAGAGAGTGAAATGATCACAACAAAAGCTGGGAGGGGTATTTCTTATATCGTTCCTCAAACCATTAGAAAAGATAATCCAGAACAAATAGTTGAACTATTAATGAGAGTCAGAGCTGTTGGGACTCATAAAGTAATCAGAGTAAAACTGGGTGATGAGGTGATAAGAGAAGTCAAAAAAGATCATGTAACACCAAGTGAGATGGAAAAGATAGTTATAGCTACAAAGGTTCTAAAAAACACACAAAATCTGGAGTTAACTGTTGAATTATGCGAAGGAGAAGCTTAATGAATAAGAAACATGAAATGATATGTATCGCTTGTCCTGTTGGATGTCATTTAACGGTGTTTGATGATTTAACCGTAGAAGGTCATAAATGTCCTAGAGGAAAAGAATATGGTATAAAAGAGTTGACCAATCCCACTAGAATTGTTACCTCTACAGTAAAAATAACCGGTGCACATAAAGGAAGGATTCCTGTTAGAACAGAACATGACATTCCTAAAGAATTGATTTATAAAGTCATGGATGTTATCAACTCTGTGGTAGTAGAAGCACCTGTTCATATGGGAGATGTTATTATAGAAAACATATTAGATACTGGGGTGAATGTTATTGCCTCTAGAAGTATGAAGAAGTCCGATTAAGGACTTCTTTTCTTATGAGGCCATTGTTTTTATCTTTGTCTGTTCAGTTCGTTTTGATGTGAGAATACCTCTAATAACAACCGCAGATAAGATGATTATACCGCCTAAAATGCTATAAAGGCTTATCTTTTCACCTGTAAAGACTAAGACCCATACCGGATTAAGAATGGGTTCAATAATCGGAATCAATATAGCTTCTAAAGGTGAAACGAAATGGATCGCATTTGTAAAAAAAATATAGGAAATACCCAATTGGAATATCCCCAGTACAAGGATGCCTATGATACTTTTTAGGTCAAGTGAAATATGGACTATTAAAGGTAGTGCTAAAATAAACACAAAACAGTTCCCTATAATGGTCGTTTCAATTGGTTTTTCAGTAGTTTGCAGATTAAAGAAAATAATCATGGAAGCCATTGCAACACCACTTAAAATGGCGAGAATATTGCCTATTGTACTTCCATATTCTAAATCACCCATAAAGAATAAATACATACCCATAATGATAATCGTAATGATTAGCCAGTCGAGTTTAGTAACTACTTTTTTTAAGAACCATTTAGAAAATAAAGCGATCCAAATAGTTGATGTAAATTGAAGCAAGATGGCATTTGCAGAGGTGGTCAGTTTGTTGGCGCTGACAAATAAAAATACCAATGCCGCATACGATAAAGCACCAAAAAACTGAGGTTTACTGATTCTTTTGATGGGTTTTCTATAATATAAAAACATGACAATTACAGCAATACCACTTCTTGATCCGGAAATGGCAACAGGATGCCAATCAATTAATTTTATAAATAAGCCACCCAAACTCCATAACACTGCTGTTATGATCAAATAGATTAATGCTTTAGAT
>JABXKX010000236.1 GCA_013619035.1 Peptostreptococcaceae bacterium | reverse complement strand
TCATATAATGAATGTACTTCTTGCCACGATTGTCCATTATATTGTTCTATAACAAACCGACCATTTGTATATACATCATCTTGCATGATCTGACGCCATTTTAGTCGAATAACATCAGTGCTACCACTGTAAATGATTTGTTCTGTTTCTACTGTGACGGTATCTATCGTTTTATAATCGTCCTCGCTATATTCATAATAGGTTAAACTCATTAAAATATCGATAACATCATTATAGCCCTCTTTAGCAATGTCATAATAATACGGATCAATCGAATAAACAAACTTGTCAGAGAATGTAACAATCGGTGGTAAAACATCAACATTTCCTTTACCATAATCATTCCATGGATCTACACGAAAACCCACAAGTATTAGTTCTTGAAAAGTTTCCGATTTTTTCAGAGGTGAAATACGTACAATAAAGTGATTTTTATCAATAGATTTAAAATATTCGTATTTAGGACTATCAGGGTCACATTGACCAACACTAACAGTATAGCCATCCCATTCCTTAGGCAAATCAAGGATCAAACCATATTTACTTAGAAGTGCATTTGTACCACTTCCTTCAGCATACTCACTACCTTCAGCATACTCATTTAATTCATCACTTCGATCTCTAGAGATAAATGTTATGACTCCTATTGCAACGATAATAAAAAAGATCATTATTACATATATTGATTCTCTTATCTTCATACACCCTCCATTAATTCATAACTCCTAATATAATAGTAGCATATATGTAAGCGCATATTCTAGCACACATATTAATTTATAAATGAAATAGAATACAAGAAATGTGTCTTCGACACTTCCATTCTACTAGAAAGTACAATGGCAAACTTGATTACTGACGATCTAATAGGGTTTTCTCGGAATCCTTATCTAGGTTGCATTGTCGCGAACAGCCCCTTACTTCAGCTATCAGCCTGGGAATATTTTTATCTTTTGCGTATTTTTTGATATGTTCAAACTACCATTTATGTCGGAGTTGATAGTACAATAAGTGGTTTTGAATAATCCTCTTTTGTATCTTCTACTTCGGTCTGAGTAATTTTTACTTATCTACTCTAAGTCTATTGATGATACTGACGAGGTATATGATTCATTTTGCATGATTACTTCTATACCCTCCAACTATGCCTTATACTTGATTTGTTCAATCAATTTACTGTGAGGGATTTGTACAAAGTACTTCATCTTGTTTTCTAGTTTAATAGATTTAAAATCTCCTATTACGATTCTATTAACCTCATGAGCGATTGCAAGGTTTACATATAAGACAACCCAAATGTTCCGAGATATTAATTTTAAAGTTTTTAAAAATCTACTTTCTAAAAGTGGACTGAATTCAAATGCAATAGATATTGATAGTTGTGTCATCAATGTGAAAGACCATCAAGAAGGAGCAACTAAAGGATATAACACTAAAAAATAGGAAGCCGCTGTAACAATACTCCTTTGTCTTATTATATAGAAACATATAAATGATACATGGATATATAAACGAAAAGCATTGATTTATTTAGGGGTGCTAAGTATAATAGTTGAAGAAGTAAAAATATCATACATTTAATACAGGAGGATAACATGGTAGTATATTCAACAACAGGTACATGTGCAAAGCAAATTAATTTCAAAATAGATGGTAATATTTTAATGGATATCGACTTTATAAAAGGATGTCCTGGTAGCCTTGTAGGTATCAAGGAGTTAGTAAAGGGTCTTCATATTGATGACGTAATAAAAAAGCTTAAAGGAATTACTTGTGGAAACAAATCTACATCATGTCCCGATCAGTTAGCTATAGCTTTAGAGGAATACAAACAAGCTAAGTAAAAACTAAGAGATATTGAAAACTCAATATCTCTTTTTCTATACAATTCTTTTCTCTACATACTCAGAAGCACAAATTCTCATAATACCACCGCAAGTCAATTTAACTCTCTTACTTTGTTCCGGTTCTAAATATTTCGTTCTGGTTTCTATTGTTCTATTCCAATTTTAATATAATTCTTCACATCTAAATAGAAGAAAAGACCTATCATAATTTTGACAGGTCTTTCTTTAGGTTAATTCCAATTTAGTTTGATATTTGTTAATTAAAATCCAACTCCTATAACTCTATTCCGATTTTAAATTCTTCCATTCCATTATCTTATGTTTTATTCCGGTTTTAAATGTTTCCTCACAACTACAAAATGTAATAATAAATATTTTAATCTATTCAACTGTAACTGATTTTGCTAAGTTTCTAGGCTTATCAACATCATTACCTTTTGCAACAGATACATAATAAGCGAATAACTGCATTGGAATAACACTTAGAAGTGGCGCTAGACATTCCATAGTTCTTGGAATAAAGATTACTTCATCTGCAGTTTTTAAGATTTCATCATCGCCTTCCATTGCGACAGCCACTACATATGCACCTCTAGCTTTTACTTCAACGATGTTAGATAACATCTTCTCATAAAGATGTTGTTGCGTCGCTAAAGCGACCACCAATGTGTCATCTTCTATTAAAGCGATCGTTCCATGTTTTAATTCTCCTGCTGCTATAGCAAATGAATTAACATATGATATCTCTTTAAACTTAAGTGATGCTTCATAAGCACTATAAAGGTCCACTCCTCTTCCCATAAAGAAAACACTTTCATTATTAAACTGAGAATCAGCAAATAATTGAACTCTATGGCTCTGTTCCAATACACGCTCAATATAAGCTGGCATGTTATGTAGTTCATCTATTATTTCTTTTACTTGTTCGTTTGAAAGTTGCTCGTAAATCATACCTAATTTTATTGCTAATAGATATAATACCAATGCTTGTGATGTATATGCCTTTGTAGAAGCAACGCCAATTTCAGGACCAGCCCACGTATAAAGAACACCATCTGAATCTCTAGATACCGACGATCCTACAACATTAATGATTGATAATATCTTGGCACCTTTTCTCTTTGCTTCTCTTAAAGACTGAAGTGTATCTAAAGTTTCACCAGATTGAGATACAGCAATAAACAATGACTTTTCATTGATAAAAGAATCCTTGTATCTAAACTCTGAAGCGATTTCAACTTCTACTGGCACTTTTGCAAATTTCTCTATCGCATACTTGCCTAGAAGACCTGCATGATAAGCTGTACCACATGCAACGATGTAAATCTTATCAAATGCTCTAAACTCTTCATCTGTAAAATCAACACCTTCTAAATGAATATTAAGATCTTTATCAATTCTTCTACTCAGTGTTTCTTTAAAAGATTTTGGTTGTTCATTGATTTCTTTTAATGTAAAATGCTGATAACCTTCTTTTTCGGCTGATTCAGCATCCCAAGTCACTTCGAATACTTCTCTTTCAACGGGTTGTCTGAAGGCATCAAATATTTCAATCTTATCTTTTGTTAATACTACAAATTCATCATTTTCAATAAAATGAACTTTTCTTGTATATTTTAATAATGCCGGAATATCTGAAGCTAAAAATTGTTCGCCTTCTCCAATTCCAACGATTAAAGGACTATCTTTTCTAACAGCAATAATCTTATCTGGTTCATCTTTTGATATAACAGAAATAGCATAAGCGCCTTCCATTCTGTCGACAGCTTTATAAACTGCATCCATTAAATCACCATCATAATAATAACTGATTAAATGTGCGATTACTTCTGAATCCGTTTCAGACTTAAATGTTATCTCTGACACTTCTTGTAACCACTCTTTTATTTTAAGATAATTCTCTATAATACCATTGTGAATCACTGCAATAGAATTCACTTGATTGGTATGCGGATGAGCATTGACTTCATTAGGTGCACCATGAGTTGCCCATCTTGTATGTCCTATACCAATAAATGCATCATAATCATCTACTACCAATTCTTTTTCAAGACCAGCCAGTCTTCCTTTTCTTTTTTTTACAATCATTTCATTATGATCTAATAATGCTATACCAGCTGAGTCGTATCCTCTATATTCTAACTTTGATAAACCATTTAATAATACAGGCAACGCCTTATTTTTACCTATATAACCTACTACTCCACACATAATAATCTCCTCTTCAAAAACAACAAAAAGAACCATAGGGTTCTTTACAGATTTCCGTACGTCATTGCTCACCGATTGATATTGTCCTATCAATCACTTGATAGTTTTATCAATCTTTAATGGTGTGAGTTCACCACAGGGTACCCGCCGATTATTTCGATAAACCCTGTCCTCGTCAACTGATTACTCAGTTCAGGCGCTTCAAATTCAGTTGTAGTCTCTACCCTCCTTTTTTTATTATTCTTATAAAGTATATCACAATTTATACTATGTGACAAAACGCGAGCCTATTTAGCCATAAATTATACCTATTTAGCCAAAGTCCTTTCTATAGTTTTATTGGAACTTTTCTTGACCAATTACGTCAAATGAATATCAACAACAATTAGAAGAAGACAATGAAGGAGTTTTTATGAATAAAAGAAATTTACTTATAGGATTAGTAACAGGTGCATTATTATTAACCGGATGTGGTAATGCAAGTGAAACAATCAATAACGAACAAAAGAATGTAACCATTAACACAACTTCAGAAGCAACAGATGAAACCGTTAGTACAAATAATAAGGCATATGAAACCGTCGGAGAAGTTATATCCATTCAAGATGGCAATGTCACTATTCTTACTGGTGATATCATGGAAGATTATAAAGTTTCAAATGTTAACTTAAATGAAATCTATTTAGGTCAAACGGTTTCTGTTACAAAAGAAACTGAAACCGATTATTCATTGATGCCGTTTATCATAGAAGATTTCTCTGTAAGACATACCAATATGGGCAATATAATTGATAGAGTTCATGGTGAAGTCCTACGTATCGAAGAAGGAAACCTTGTTATTCAATTAAAAGATGGTAGTGAGTTATTCGCTTCAACTGGCGATGAAAACTTAATTGCTTATATCGCCGATGCTTTGAACCATTCAGATAAACTAACACTTGAATTTGATATCGTTACTTTCTCTGAGGACTCATCTTATGTCTTAGCAGCCTTTAATCATAATACTAAATTATCACTTATTATCGATCAACTGAATCGCCTTAATAATGGTGAATTAGAAATACTGGCTAGCGACAACACTGGTGGTCAATTTGTTATCGGTACAAATACTCCAGTTAAAAACTTCAATCTTACCGATTTAGCAGTTGGACAATCCATTGATGTTTATGCTGAAGTTATTATGGAAAGTTTCCCTGCTCAAGTTGAAGCCTTACGTATCGATTTATTGGATGAGATACCAACAGGTGTTACCTCTTTAGATTATGATGTCATCGGTGAGATTATTGAAATCACTGGTAATGAAGTTCATATTTTATCTGGAGATATTGCAGAAATTTTTAATGTCGATAAAGAACAACTTCAAACGGTTTACTTAGGACAAACGGTAAAACTATACTCTCAAGATGACCTTTTGATCATTGAACCTTATATCATAGAAGACTTTACAATAAGACATACCAATATGGGCCAAACGATCAATGAATTCAATGGAACTGTAATTTCTATCGACTCAAAAGACAATGAGAATCTCATTACAATCAACTCTGAGGATCAAGAAATGGTGGTCAATTACTATGGAGAGATTTTACCTCAAATTGATACATTCTATGAATTTGAAAGTATCAGTTTTGTACCAGGTGAGATGATGTTATCTAACTTTTATAATCCTGAGTCGATTATCACAATTACAGTAACAACACTTAACCGTGCTGATAATGGTGAGCTGATGTTTTTAGGCACTGATAAAGATGGTGGTGAATACCACATTGGAACCTCTTCTTCAACAGTCAACTTCAACCTCAGCGAATTATCTGTTGGTGATGTTTTAAATGTTTATGCAGACGCAGTGATGGAAAGCTTTCCGATGCAAGTTCAAACAACCAAAATAATAAAAGTCACAGAAAGATAAAATAAATGCCCTTGATGATCATCAAGGGCATTTATACTATCCAAGTCTTTTTTGGATCAATTCTACTAATTCAGATGCATAATCATCAAGAACACTTTGATCTTTGCCTTCTAACATAACTCTTACCAAAGGTTCCGTGCCAGAAGGTCTGATTAATACTCTACCTTGGCCTTCCATATAACCTTCAATTTCTTCTATACGTTTCACAATTACTTCATCATTCATATAACTGTGTTTCTTTTGATTGGATACTTTTGCATTCATCAACACTTGAGGATATACGGTCATCACAGATGCTAATTCAGATAACGTTTGACCCGTTTCTTTCATAACATTTAAAAGTTGTATTGCCGTTAATAGACCATCACCAGTTGTATTATGTTCTAAGAATATAACATGTCCTGATTGTTCGCCACCAAGCACATAACCACTTTTTCTCATTTCTTCAAGTACATATCTATCCCCTACTTGAGTTTTTACGGTTCTTAGACCATTTTCTTTTAAAGCAATATCAAACCCTAAGTTACTCATCACTGTAGAAACAATAGTTTGATCCTTCAATTGATGATTCTTATTCATATGGATACCACAAATCGCCATAATCTTATCACCATCAACAATGATTCCATTTTCATCAACAGCAATTAATCTATCTGCATCACCGTCAAATGCAAGTCCAATATCAGCACCAACAATTTTAACCAACTCAGCCACTTGCTCAGGGTGTGTTGAACCACAGTTCGCATTGATGTTAAGACCATTTGGTTCATTATGAATGGCTGTTATTTCAACACCTAACTTTTGAAGTGTTTTAACCGCAACATTTGATGCTGCTCCATTAGCTGCATCAACTGCTACCTTAAGACCTTTTAAGTCGTCTTCAATCGTATCCATTACAAATTTAGCATATAAGTCTTCTGCTTCGTAATGGAACTCACATCGACCAATTTCATCACCTTCAGGTATATGATCTACTTTCAATTCATCAAATATATATTTTTCTATTTCTAATTCAATTTCATCATTTAATTTAAATCCATCAGCATTAAAGAACTTAATCCCATTAAACTCTACAGGATTATGTGACGCTGATATAACAATACCTGCATCCGCTTCTAGATATTTCGTTAAATAAGATATTGCTGGTGTTGGTACAACACCCACACAAAGAGCATCACAACCAGATGATAAGATACCCGCTACCAATGCATGTTCTAATAAATCTCCTGAAATTCTTGTATCTCTTCCAATAACTATTCTTGCTTTATCTTTTCCGCCAATTAAGACATGTGCGCCATATTTACCTAATTTAAATGCCAGTTCTGGTGTTAACTCCGAATTAGCAATACCTCTAACACCGTCTGTTCCAAATAATTTTCTCATAATTTCCTCCATTAAACTCAACAACAATAGTTTATCATAATTCATAGATAATCTCTAATATTATCGATTTCATCTGCGTATTTAGCCGAAATTTGACCTCATATAGACAGATTTCTAAGCAAAAATATGAGATACTCATCAATTTCTAATTATAATCTAATGTTCAGTACCTTGTATTAAACACTACTGAATTATATACTGTATTCAAGGAGGTACTCATGAACACACAATTTAAAAAAGGCATTTTGGATTTATGTGTTTTATCCATATTAAATGAAGCAGATTGTTATGGGTATGATATCGTTAATAAGATCATAGACTATATGGAAATATCAGAAGGCAGTATCTATCCCTTACTTCGAAGATTTAAGAAAGACAATCTAGTGACATCTTATTTGAAAGAATCTATTGAAGGACCACCAAGAAAGTACTACACATTAACAGAACAAGGACAGATCACTTATCAAAACCTATTAAAAGAATGGGAAACTTTTCAACATTCAATCAATCACTTAATCAAGAATAATAGAAAGGAAGTGTAACATGAATCAAAAGGACTATATACATCATTTAGAAAAAGAATTGCAAAACTTACCAAATTCAGAAGTACAAGATATTGTATCAGAAGTCAACACACATTTTATAGAAGCTCTTAAACTGAATCGCAGTGAACAAGATATCATTAAAGCACTTGGTTCACCAACTATTATGGCTAAAAGCATTTTACTAGAATATGATATCAACCAAGAAAGTGGTTTTATATCATTAAAAGATAGTATCAATATTGGATTAAGAATCCTAGCCATCGGATTTAAAAACATCATTTTATTGCCACTTTTTATGAGTGTCGGTTTAGTTGTTTTATCATTTCATTTAGTTGTTTTTGCCTTCTACCTGACAAGTGTAGTATTAGTGGTTTCACCAATTATCAAATTGATTGCACCATCTCTTATCAGTCATGATCCTTTACCTCTATACACATTACCATTCTTCGGTGCTTTTGGTTTTGTTTTAACAAAAAGATTACATACTAAGTTAGGTACTTTAACACGTGTACTCTACAAATACCTGTCTCTTATACACATCTGACGCTGCCG
>JABXKX010000578.1 GCA_013619035.1 Peptostreptococcaceae bacterium | reverse complement strand
CTATTAGTTTCATATCTAATTTATGATGTTTTATTTTCTCTAAACACACACTAAAAGCTTCTGCTTTTTTACCTTGGTTTTCCTCGTGAACATTAATATCTGCTTCAGTTGCAACTCTTAATACCTTCTTAAGTGGTGCTACTACGTCCTCTTCAGGTATTTGTCTTTCATTGATAACTAGACTACCAAATTCCACGCCTCTTGCAGTTTCTACAATGACATATTTGGCTTCTGAAGTATCAATACTATCAGGATCGAAATAATATATCTTTCCTGCTTTTTTAAATCTTACTCCAATGACCGTAACCATTTAATCCTCCAATAATTTAATCAGCATCACTTCAATTGTTAAATCAAAGTGTCCATGCTGTTTCAATTTCTTTTTAGTTGATTCAATAACCTCTATATTTTGAATAATCTTTTTCAATGAAAGATTTCTTGTAAGCTTTTTTATAAAATCTATTGATTGGCTATGAACTAGTAAATGCTTAGCTTTCGCTTGTTTAAATAAAAGTATATCTCTATACCATAATATCATATAATCCAATACCTTATGAATATTTTCTTTTTCAGCAGTAAAATAAGATAACTCACCTAAAAGTTTAGACCGTTCTTTTCCATGTATTGAATTTAAAATAATTTCTGTATGTTTTCTAATTTCTTCGAAGCTATCAGAAGTCATATACTCAATAGCTCTGCCAATTGATCCTTCTGATAATTTTGCAATCATTTCTGCTTCTTCTTGAGAAGTTTCGTATTGTGCCTTTAAGTAATCAACCACAAGATTCTGATGAACACCACTCAGCTTTATGATTAATGATCTAGATAATACGGTTGGTAACAGTGATTCACTATTCGTCGTTAACATGATTACAATAACATGTGCTGGTGGCTCTTCTAATGTTTTTAAGATTCGATTCTGTGACGAAGCGTTCATTTTATCAGCATCTTTTATGATAATGACTTTATAAGCAGCGTCATATGGTTTTATATTTACAAATTCCTGAAATGACTCTATCTGTGCATTTTTGATTTGATTACCATCAGGTTCTATTAACATGAAGTCAGGATGGTTATCATGCATCATTTTGATACAATTTCTACAAACGCCACAACCATCTCCGGTTAAAGAATCGCAAAAAATAGCTTGAGTCATTTGCATCCCTAACGATAATTTACCAATACCTTCTGATCCTTCTAACATCATAGCGTGAGGTAGTCTCTTTTCCTTAATAACTTGTTGTAAATATAATTTTTCTTTATCGTGCCCTATAACTAAATTAAAACTCATTTATCTTTCCAAATCTACTAAATGGGAATATTCTTATTGTTGTTTTACCAACAATTTTATTTTTTGCAATTAAACCAATATCAGGATCTCTACTGTCCATACTAAACTTTCTGTTATCTCCCATACAGAAATAGTAATCTTCTGGTATCTCTTCGATGTAAATTGTATTGTAAGCATCATCATTGATATATGGCTCATCTAACAGCTCGTCATTAACGTAGACATCGCTCCCATCAATAACAATTTTATCTCCTGGTCCAGCAATCACTCTTTTAATGAGTTTTTTCTTTGTATCTTCATTCACAAACAGACGTCTATAAAACGGTAATTCATTAACTCCCGATTCTCCAAAAGACATATCTGACTTGAAGACTATTATATCGCCTTTTTCAACATTTTTAGTTTTTTGTATAACGACCATATCCTTAGGTTGTAAGGTCGGTACCATCGATGTATGATAAATTGTTGTTGGTACAATAAATAACTGTAATACAAATACAAATACTGCTGCAAATACAATGGATTTAATCCACTCAAATAATTCCTGTTTCATTATGCCTCCTCGTTAAATACCACTTCGATTGTTGCATCTTCAAAATTATCAATGCCAACTATCTTTTGGTTTTTATCTAACATTCTATTTATTAATTCTAATTTGTCTTCTTCAATTAATTCACCTGGAATAATCATAGGGATTCCTGGTGGATATGGAACAATATATTCTGTAGAAATGCAATTTTCTGCATCCTTTAATTTCATCATTTTCTTAGGGCTATAATATGCTTCTGATAATGACATTATATTTTTTGACAAAAATGATTTATCCATATTATCTATACCACTATAACATTTAAATTTCAACATTTCCATCATTTCGGACAAATATTCAAAGTCCTCAGTTTCATTCATGATACTACTCACAAACACGCAGTTATTTTCATTAGAAAACTCTATTTGAATACCATTTTTCCTCAATTGATTTTCAATATCCACAGGATTCCAACCAGACTTCTTACCCATAATAGTTAGTTTTGTTGGATCTAAATTAAATCCATCTGGTAAGTCCTCTTGTTCTAAAAAAACAGGATATTTTTTTCGTATTTGCTCGATATTTTTCAGCAGTTTCTTCATTAATTGCTCGCCTTGTTTCGCCACAATATCATAACAAATATCAAGTGATGACATCAGAACATAAGAGGGACTTGATGACTGATGTAGTTTAAGCATTTGTTTTAATTTTCTTTCATTAACTTTATCAGAATTTAAATGTAACACTGAACTCTGAGTCATTGAAGGCAAACTCTTATGACTACTATGTACTACTAGATCCGCACCTAATTCAATTGCAGATAACATCAATTCATTACTCAAATTAAGATGAGAGCCATGGGCTTCATCTACTATAAGCAACATATTGTTTTCATGTACAATGTTTTCAATCGCTTTTAGATCTGTACCAATGCCATAATAATTAGGATATGTTAATACCAAAGCTTTTGCATGAGGATTCTCTTGAATTGCTTTGATGACATTTTCTTTTGTAATGCCAATAGGAAGACCTTTATAAAAATTAGGTGGAATATAAACACCGTTTAAATGTCCTAAAAACATACCATCATAAACTGCCCTATGACAATCTCTTGCTAATAAGATGGTATCACCTGGAGAAGTTACAGCCATAATCATGGCATATATACCACATGTTGTCCCGCCAGTTAAGAAGAAACTTTTTTTTGTTTTATAAAACTCAGACAAAGCATCTTGAGATGCTTTTATGCAAGTTAAAGGATCATGTAAGTCATCTGTACCAGGAATCTCTGTTGTATCAATATCCAAAATAGTATTTACTTGGTTCAAGTATTCATTGTATAACAATGTTTTTTTATGACCAGGCACATGGAAAGACACTAATTTCTCTTCGTTTATAGAAATCAGTTGTTCAAATAGTTTCATGACTTTTTCCTCGTTTTAACTTCATAAATGTTTGTATCTTTTCTTTTAACAATTCGCTTTTTTTCTTTTGATTTTTCCTTTTCAATTTTATTGTAATAATGATTTATTTTAATAAAATTAAAAAGTGCAATAAAAGATACGATTACAAAAATGAAAGATACCCCTATGATTTGTGTCATTAATAATTCATCCATTTCATCACCAAATTTCAAAATAGTCTTATCTTCTCATACAAAGTATGTTAATATTTAGATATCTTTATTATAACAATTAATTGATTGAAATTTGACCATCATTTATAGTTGTTATAAAAACTTAATTTATTTGGAGGAATTAAAATGTTAGCAAATAGAACATCAATCATTTCACCTTCTGTGACGATTGGTATAAGTACAAAGGTAAAAGAATTAAAGAGACAAGGTATCGATGTAACTAGCCTGAGTATTGGTGAACCCGATTTCTTTACACCTGAAAAGGCAAAATTAGCTGCTATAGAAGCCATTAAAGCAAATAAAACAAAATATGATGCTGCTTCTGGATTATTAGAATTAAAGCAAGCAATTGTTGCTAAACTTAATAGAGATAACAATCTGAACTATGATCTTGATGAAATTGTTATCTCAAGTGGTGCTAAACATTCTATTTCTAACACTCTATTAGCGATTATGAATCCAGGAGATGAAGTAATCATTCCGAAACCATATTGGACAAGTTATCCTGAAATGGTTAAACTTCTTAACGGAGTACCTGTATTTGTAAATACTCAAGCTGAAAATTCTTTCAAACTTCAAGCTGATGAATTATCTGAGCTTATCTCAGATAAAACAAAAGCACTTTTTATTACGAATCCTTCAAATCCTACAGGCGCTGTTTATACAAAAGAAGAATTGGAACCCATTGTAAAGGTCTGTATTGAAAATCAAATTTATATTATTGCAGATGAAATTTATGAAAAAATAATTTTCGGCAATGAGTTCACATCAATTGCTAGCTTATCTAATGAAGCTAAAGATATTACAATAACTATTAATGGTCTTTCAAAATCGTCATCAATGACTGGATGGAGACTTGGATATACAGCTTCTAATAAAAAGGTAGCGAAAGCTATGTCAGCTATCCAAGGTCACTTAGTATCACATCCTTCTACCATTTCACAATGGGCAGCTGTTGAAGCTATTAATAATTGTGAAGCAGATACTCAACATATGGTTAAAACATATTATGAACGTAGAAATGAAGTGATAGAAATATTTAAAGGTATTGAGGATTTATCTATTGTCAGACCTGATGGAGCTTTCTATACATTTATCAATGTTTCAAAATTAAGACCTTATTTAGGAGATGTTGAAAGTTTATCTGTAGAAATTTCTAATATTCTTTTAGATAAATACAGACTTGCAGTTGTACCAGGCTTAGCATTTGGGTTAGATGATTATATCCGTATAACATATGCTGCAGATATGGATACTGTAAAAACTGGTATCAATAAAATTGTTCAATTTATAGAAGATATTAAAAAATAAACAGAAAGAAGTTGAGAGTAAATTCTCAACTTCTTTTTTTATCTTTTCACTATTTTTGTTTTCATACCCATGTAAGGTATCAATACTTCTGGAATTGTAATGGTACCATCTTCATTTTGATAGTTTTCCAATATAGCAGCAAAGGTTCTACCAATCGCTAATCCTGATCCATTAAGTGTATGAACAAAACGAGTTTTCTTAGTTTCAGGATCTCTAAATCGAATATTGGCACGTCTTGCTTGGAAATCTTCAAAATTAGAGCATGAACTGATTTCTACATAACGTCCATAACTTGGCATCCATACTTCTATGTCATAAGTTTTAGCACTTGAGAACCCTAAATCACCAGCACATAATCTTACAACTCTATAAGCAAGTCCAAGTCTTTTTAAAACTTCTTCAGCTGCAAGCAGTAAACTCTCAAGTTCATTGCAAGACTGATCTGGATGAGCAAATTTCACCATTTCTACTTTGTTAAACTGATGAACTCTAATAAGCCCTCTTGTATCTCTACCAGCACTACCGGCTTCTTTTCTGAAACAAGGTGTATATGCTGTATGATAAATCGGTAATTGTGCGGCTTCTAATATTTCTGCACCATACATATTTGTAACTGGTACCTCTGCAGTAGGCACTAAAAAGAAATCTTTTGCAGGCAAATGGAACATATCTTCTTCAAACTTTGGTAATTGTCCTGTACCAATCATTGAATTTCTATTGACCATAAATGGTGTTAAGACCTCATCAAAACCATGTTCTTCAGTATGTAGATCTAACATGAAATTGATAAGTGCTCTTTCTAATTTAGCACCTTGTCCTTTTAGTACATTGAATCGTGTACCAGCAATTTTTGTTGCTCTCTCAAAATCAATAATATCTAAATCTGTTCCTAAATCCCAATGTGGTTTAGCTTCAAATCCAAAAGTTGTCGGTTCACCAACTTTTCTTATTTCAATATTATCTTCATCACTATTACCGACTGGCGTATCAGCATTAGGTGTATTAGGAATTTCAAGTAACTTCTCTCTTAAAGATTCATCAATACATTTAACTTCTTCATCTAATTTTTTGATATCATCTGATAACGTCTTCATTTCTGCCATGATGTCAGAGGTGTCTTTACCTTCTTTTTTTAACATTGGGATTTGTTTTGAAATCGTCTTTTGATGATTCTTCATCTGTTCTACATTAGCAAGAATATCTCTTCTATTTTGATCTAATACTAATAAATCAGACATACCAAAGTCACCTTTACCACGTAATTCAATTAATTTTTTCACTTCATCAAATTCATTACGAATTCTCTTAATATCTAACATAAATGCCTCCTTTATAATAAATAACTTTTCCTTTAAATACAAAAAACTCGTCCCTTAAAAATAGGGACGAGTATAACCCGCGTTGCCACCCAAATTGATATAAAAATATATCCTCTTGATCACAGGATAACGTCTGTGAAACGTGTAACATTACTTACAAGCTCAGAGTTAGATTCATAAACTTAATGACCAGTTTTCACCAAAGCACTGGTTCTCTATACATTAATATTTACTATAGTCTCTTCGTAGCGATTTTTTTTACTATAACATTGTTCTTTTTATTATTCAATACCTTTAAAGTCTTTTCTTCAAAATATTAAAAACTCTCTTTTCTGCAGTTAATAACTCTTTCTTCATTTCTTTAGGTTTTAATCGGCATATTTTGAGCATTGCTTTAAAGTCAGCTTGTTCACATCCCACACCATAACGAAGGCGAATAATTTTTTCCTGTTTTGGATTTAAAACTTGTTCGTCTACAAGTTCTACTAATTTCCCATCGATAAATTCAATTGCTTCTTGATTAATTTCCATTTTGCACCTCTAAATAATGTAACAATTTATTAGATAACTCTATATAAGATGAGCCACCAGAGTTTAATATTTCAAGGTTTCCACCATGATTACCTTCAGTTATTTTTCTTCGCAGTTGTTGAATCGTACCATAATTGCCATCTATTAATTTGACCTTGTCATCAAATAACTTCCGAATAGCTTCTTTTACAAAAATAAAATGTGTACATCCTAAAACAACACTTTCAATTGTATCTTTCGGTAAATGCGAGAAATACTCGTCTAAAATTTTGTCCATTTCTGGTCCTTCAACAATACCAGACTCAACAAGCTCTACAATTTTAGGCGCAGGAATTTTATAAACCATTATTTTAGATGCCACTCGATTCATTAATAATTCGAATTTTTCTTCACTTAATGTCATTGGCGTTGCCATAACAGCGATATCACCCGATTTATGAAAATCTACAGCTGGTTTTAACGCTGGTTCCATACCAATTATCGGAATATCATATTTTTTTCTTAATACTTTGACAGCAGCGCTCGTTGCTGTATTACACGCAATAACAATTGCATCAACCTGTCTCTCTACAAAGTAGTCACATATATTCATAGAAAGTTTTATGACTTCTTCCTTTGTTTTGACACCATAAGGCGCATTTTTAGAATCGCCATAATATATAAAATTTTCATTCGGTAATTGTTTTCTTGCTTCACTTAAAACACTTAATCCGCCCATTCCTGAGTCAAAAATACCAATCGTCA
This sequence comes from Peptostreptococcaceae bacterium, assembly GCA_013619035.1. The sequence goes on along the minus strand of JABXKX010000578.1, from coordinate 1,109 downwards.
TAGTCTACTTCCTTGTTGATAACTTTACTAAAATAAAAAGATATACACAGCATTATCCCTGATTGTGTATAGTTTTTTTCAACTAAATATATTATACTATAAATCAAGAATGAATCAAATGAGGAGTCAAAATGAAGCCATATTGTATGAAATGTATCTACTATTATGTTACTTGGGATCCAAAACGACCTAGAGGGTGTAAATTTTTTGGATTCAAATCATATGCGATGCCATCAAATGTTGTTTTAAAATCATCTGGCAATGAATGTGAAGCCTTTCAATTGAAAAAATAACGCAAAGCGTTATTTAACAATATTCATACTGATATCAAAAGCCATAACTGAATGAGTTAATGCACCTATAGAGACAACATCTATACCAATTTCAGCAATCGATTTTATACGTTCAATTGTAATGTTGCCTGATGCTTCCAAAATTGCTTGACCATTATTGATGTTAACGGCTTCTGCCATAATGTCATTTGACATATTATCTAACATAATAATATCTGCTTTAACAGTTAATGCTTCTTTTAATTGTTCTAAGCTTTCAACTTCCACTTCAATTTTTGTTGTATGAGGTATTTCTTTTTGGGCAATCGTAACAGCTTCAGTAATACTTCCAACTGCTTTGATATGATTATCTTTAATCATCACAGCATCTGATAAATTAAATCTATGATTGCTACAACCACCCATTTTAACCGCATATTTTTCTAAAATTCTAATGCCTGGTGTTGTTTTTCTAGTATCTACAACTCTTAGTTTATAGTCTTTAACTTCTTCAGAATATCTAAATGACATAGTTGCTATTCCAGACATACGCTGTAATAGGTTTAAAGCAACTCTCTCACCTTTTAAAATGCTTCTAGAAGAACCCGATACTCTAAATATAACGGTTTCTGATTCAACATAAGAACCATCTTCAATTAAAACTTCTACTTCTAATGAATCATCAACTAACTCAAATACACGCTTAGCAACATGAAGACCTGCAATAACACCAGCTGCTTTTGTTTTCATTTCTGCAACTGATTTAGCTGTAGCACTTAATAACACATCTGAAGTAATATCTATATAACTAATATCTTCATCAAGTCCTCTTAAAAT
>JABXKX010000151.1 GCA_013619035.1 Peptostreptococcaceae bacterium | reverse complement strand
GGAGATGTGTATAAGAGACAGGCAAAGTTCCTTTTTGGATAATTTAATCAATGAATCTTCTTCAATCATCAATGTTAAAGATTTAGATCATCGGTATATACTCATCAATAGGAAATGGCAAGAGATGATGGGGGTATCAAAAGAAGAGGTTATAGGTAAAACTTATCAAGAATTTTTTGGAGAGAGTGATCTTTCAAATGATGATATAGATGAACAAGTAATTGAGAGTAAGGAACATGTCCAAAAGGAAGTCACAGCAATTATAAATGGAGAAATTAGAAGATATGTTACAGAAGCATTTCCAATATTTAATTATATGGGAGAAGTGACCTCTGTTTGTTCAATGTCTACTGATGTCAGTGAAATCAAAGAAACCCAGAAGCGTATTCAAGAGAGCGAAGAAAAAATGAAATTTGCTCTTAAGGCTATGGGGGCCTACTATTGGGAAAGAACTTTACCTGATAACACATTGATCTATCAATCTAATGACTTTTATAAACAATATGGTTATAAAACTTCAGAAATGCCAACAGACGCAGAAGCATTTGAAGCATTGATTCATCCGAATGATTACAATCAAGCAATGCAAGATTTTGATGCACATATATCTGATGAAAAAAGTGTTTATGAATCTGAGTTTCAGTTTAGAAAAAGTGATGGTTCATATACTTGGTTAATGAACATCGGTAGAATTGTAGAAGTACGTCAGAATTTACCGACTAAAATTGCTGGTTTAACTCTGGATATTACAGAAAGAAAACTGGAACAATTGGATTTATTGCAAAAAAGAACCCAGTTAAAGGTATTATTTAACTCGATGACAATTGGTGTTGTCATGACGGATAATGAAGAAATTGTTATTGAGAAAAATCAAGTTGCAGAAGGTTTATTAGGTATAAATAATGGTGAAAAGTTATCATCCTTATTTGAGGGTGACAATCGATTTATTACACAAGAGGGCGTAGAGTTAGATGCCTCTCAATGTCCTTCAACTCGAGTACTAAGAGATAATATGAAGAATGTTGTTGAAGAGATTGGGGTGGTCAATCAGAATGACGAAGTCACATGGTTACATATAAATGCCAATGGCATCAATAAGGAGTTCGGTGGTGGTGTTGTTACTGTTATTGAAGACGTCACAAATAAGAAAAATGTTGAGTTTGAACTGTTATTAGCTAAAGAGACAGCTGAAGAAGCAACAAAAGCCAAATCAGACTTTTTAGCAAACATGTCTCATGAAATAAGAACGCCAATGAACGCCATAATTGGTTTAGGAGCGTTGTTAGAAAAAACAGGTTTAGATATAAAACAACAAGATTATGCTACAAAAATAAATAAGGCAGCTAAGAACCTACTGGGCATCATTAATGATATATTAGACTTTTCAAAAATTGAGGCGGGAAAACTTGACTTAGAGGCTGTGAACTTTAGTTTAGATGAAATTTTAGGCAATATATCAAGTGTTATTGGTTTAAAAAGTTTTGAAAAAGAAATTGAACTCATTTTGTTAAAAGAACATGAGGTGCCAGATCGATTAAATGGTGACTCTCTTAGATTAAATCAAATCTTATTGAATCTGTGTAATAACGCGGTTAAATTTACGAATGAAGGTCAGGTGGTTCTAAGAGTCAGCGAAGTAAGTAAAACAAAAGACGAAGTTGTCTTGAGGTTCAGTGTTAAAGACTCTGGTATTGGCATGACAACTGAACAGTTGAAAAAGTTATTCAATGCGTTTAGTCAAGCGGATACTTCGATTACCAGAAAGTATGGGGGCACAGGACTCGGTTTAACAATCTCCAAAAATTTGGTGAAAATGATGGGTGGGGAAATTGGCGTTACCAGCGAATCGGGTAAAGGCAGTGATTTCTATTTTGAAATACCATTTAAGTATACAGAAGAGCAGATTGATAAGAACTACCTTGTACCACCAGAATTAAATGACTTACGTATTGCTGTAATTGATGACAATCATGTAGCGCTTGAAGTTTACAAGAACTATTTGAAGTTTTTCAAATACGAACCCAATATTTTTATAGATCCAGATCAGTTTTTTGAAACGCTAGAAAATGATAAATATGATTTGGTAATCTTAGATTATAAGTTAGAAAAAACAAGTGGCTTTGATGTATGGTCAAAAATTATGTTAGAGCTTGAAACACTACCAAAAGCCATATTGGCAACTGCACATTGGAAAGATGAAGTCATTGATTTAGCAGAATCATCAGGTTTTGATTACGTACTGGCAAAACCCATTACTCAATCAAGCCTTATTGATGCCATTGTAACCACAACAATGGGAGAAGAAAAACAGTTTAGGCATATTCATGCAGAAGATCTTTATGATGAAATGAGACCATTTAATGGCAACCGAATCTTACTAGTAGAAGATAATTTGATTAATCAACAGGTTGCTATTGAAAATTTAGAAGTTGTTGGTTTCCCTGTAGATGTTGCAAATAATGGCTTAGAGGCTGTTGAAATGGTGGAACACAGTACTGAACCGTTTGATTTGATTCTTATGGACTTACAAATGCCTGTCATGGATGGTTTTACAGCGACCAAACGTATTAGAGAACTTTATGATGCAAATCAATTACCAATCATTGCACTCTCAGCTGATGTTATGAAAGAAACACTTATTAGAATTGAAAAACTGGGTGTACAAACCCATGTTTCTAAGCCTTTGGATTTATCGAAACTGTTTAATGCGATGAAAAAGGTTCTTCAAAAAAAATCAGGTGGTCAAGGCAAAGAAAATAAGAAGAAAACAGTAATTGATTTTGATGGTTTAAAAGATACATTAGACATCAAACAAGCACTTGTACGATTAGGCAATAACCAGGAATTATATTTTAAGCTGATTAAAAATTTCAGTAGTATGTATGCAGCTGATTTAGAGGGTGTTATTTCTGAATTTAATGACAATGAAGAAGCTGTGAGATATTTTCATACGCTGAAAGGTTTGGCTGGAAATATTGGTTCGAAACAAATTTTAGAGTTGGCAAAGAATTTAGAAATGGGATTAAAAACTCATACGATGACTCTTGAAGCTTTTTCTGAAAATGCACTGATTATAGAAATGGAAAACAAACTGAAACAGCTATTAACTAGATTAGATGGTTTTATTGAAACTGTAGATGAAATAGAAGAAACTAACGAAAAAAATGTTTTATCTGTAGAACTGTTTAACCGGAAGATGGATGAGTTATTTACATTAATAGATGACTATGATTTAGACTCGGAAAAGATTCTATTTGAGCTTAAATCCACCATCGTTGAAATGAAAGGTCAACTGTTTTATAAAGAGGTTCGAGACGCTCTTGAAAATTATGAGTATGATGACGCATTGGACCTTTTAAAAGATATTGAAAAGGAGGGGACTCATGAATAAAATTCTTATTGTAGATGATAATACAGTAAATCTGGATATTTTGAAAGATGCTCTAAAAGAAGAGTATAAGTTAGCTTTTGCAAAAAACGGAAAAATGGCATTAAAGGTTATGCAAAAGACGCTACCAGACTTAATTTTACTGGATGTATTGATGCCTGTTATGGATGGCTTTGAAACTTTTAAAGCTATTAGAAGTGACAATCGATTAAACTCTATCCCTGTTATCTTTCTAAGTGGTTTAGAAAATATAGAAAACGATATGTCTGATATGAATCTAACGGAAACCATCAAACATGTAAAGAAACCCTTTGATATTGATGAGGTTAAATTTGCAATTGTTGATTCTCTAAAAGGTCAGGTGATCTGATGATGGAGCAAACGATATTGCTTGTAGACGATATCAAACAGAATATTGATGTTTTACGTTCAATACTGAGTGATGAATATAAAATTAGATTTGCCTTATCAGGTATTAAAGCGTTGGAGGTTGCAAAGAAACATCAACCTGATTTAATTTTATTAGATATCATGATGCCAGAAATGGATGGTTTTACAGTTATTACGAAGTTAAAAGAAGATCCTATAACTAAAAATATTCCTGTTATTTTTGTCACTGCAAATAATGAAACAGTAGACGAGTTAAAGGGATTTTCATTAGGAGCTTTAGACTATATAACAAAACCAGTGATACCATCTCTTGTAAAAGCAAGAGTCAAATCTCAGTTGTATATAGCCGATCAAAAATTATTACTGAATGAACAGGTAAAGAAGAAAACTGTTGAAATCTATGATACACAAGTAGAAGTCATCAATATGCTTGGAAGAGCTGCTGAGTTTAAGGACAATGAAACAGGCAACCACGTTAAAAGAGTTGGCGCATATGCTTATCTGTTAGCTGTTGCATGTGGTATTGATGAAAGAGAAGCGGATTTATTAAGATTGGCATCGCCTATGCATGATGTGGGTAAAATAGGTGTAGCAGATAAAATACTTAAAAAACCAGGCCGTTTGGATGATGAAGAAAGAGCTGAGATGAACAAACATGCCAAGATGGGATCTGAAATCATTGGCATACAGAACTCGGAAGTTTTAAAATATGCCAGCATTATAGCTAGAGAACATCACGAAAAATACAATGGTAAAGGGTACCCAAATGGTACGAGTGGAGAAGATATACATCTGTTTTCAAGAATTGTTGCAATTGCAGATGTATTTGATGCTTTAACAAGTAAGAGACCTTATAAACAACCTTGGTCAATTGAAAAAGCAGTCAACTTACTTTCTGAAGAAAGAGGATTACATTTTGATCCGAAACTGGTTGATCTCTTTATTGAAAATTTAGATGAAGTTAAAGAAATTAGAGATAGGTATAAGGAGTCTTTTGATGCATAAAATACTAATAGTAGATGATATGCAAAGTAATATTGATATTTTAAGATCAGTCCTCTCAAAGTCGTATCAGATCTCCGTTGCAAAAAATGGAGAAAAAGCGATTGAAATTGCTAGGAAGGTTATGCCTAATTTGATTTTATTGGATATCATGATGCCTGTTATGAGTGGTTATGATGTTATAAAAATTATGAAGGCTGATGAAAAATTGAAAGAGATCCCTGTGATATTTATCACTGCTCAGTCTGAGTTACATGAGAAAACTTTAGGCTTTGAGTTAGGCGCCGTGGATTATGTTGTTAAACCTTTTGAAGCACTTGAGGTTAAAGCAAGAGTAGAAACACATATAAAATTGGTTCAGTCAAAAAAAGAGATTCAAGAACTGTTATCAAAGACTTTGGTTGGCGCTGTTGGCATGTTTATGGAACTAGAGAAAAATATGCATCCTGAAGTTTTTTATTTGTCGTATAAAGTTAAAAACAAATCAATGAAAGTCGCTGAATTATTTGGTTTACAAGATGTGTGGATGATTGAAATTGGAGGCCTTTTATCTCAAATTGGACTATTGTACATGAATCCAATTTCAGCAGAAAACATCATTAATGGTAGATTTGTTGGTAGTGTGGATCAAAACATTTATAAAAAATATCCATACTACGGCAGTGAACTCATTAAGAAAATACCAAGGTTAGAAAGAATTAGTGAAATGATACAACTGTTATCTGACGATTTAGGTCTGTTACCCTTTGATGCGAAAAATGTTGTTTACTCAGGTGCACAAATCATTAAAGGGGTTATAGAATATGAAATGGGCATTGGTAAAGGTTATGATGCCAATTACATTCTAAAAAAGATGTTAGCTTCTTCGAAACAATATTCTAAAGAGGTCATCTTAGCAATAGCTAAAATTGATAATGTCATGATGTAACTATATTAAGAGCGTTGATACAATAACAATGCTAAATAATGGCAAGGAAGTAAAAAAATCAAAAAAGTGTTAGATATCCGTTTGACATTAAACAATAATGGGCAATATATGTATTAGAAGTGATTTGATTTTTAGATAAACTAATAAATGACTGTAAAAGGAGAGAAAAAATGGAGAATAATTCGGTACTATATGATTTAGATCAAGAATTAAAAATAAACATCTTGAAACAAATTCCAACACCTGTAATGGCTATTAATAAAAATATGGAAATAATATATATGAATGATGCAGGTACTTCTTTTTTGGGAGTGGAAGAGGATGAAGTAAAAGGCAAGTTATGTTCGAATTCATTCAATTCAAAACACTGTGGTACTGAAGACTGCTGTATGAAAAAGGCGATGTTAGAGAAAAAAACATTTTCAGCTAGAAACGAGATTAGTGTTGATAATAAAGTAATACCGATTGAGTATTATGCCGTACCTCTTTTTGATAAGAATAATGAAGTGATAGGTGGTTTAGAGTATATTCTTGATATCAGTGAACGAATTGCGTATGAGAGAAGACTGAACGAACAAGCTTATACCATACAACAAATGTCAACACCAACCATTAAATTATGGGAAGGTGTTTTGATGTTGCCAGTTGTAGGTGTTATAGATTCAATGCGTGCTCAAATGATGATGGAAAGTATGTTGAAAAAAATAGCAGAAACTTATTCGAGAGTCATTATATTGGATATTCATGGCGTTGCTGCAGTAGATACTGCTGTTGCAAATCATTTGATTAAGATTACAAAAGCAACTAGATTGATGGGCTGTGAATGTATTTTATCTGGCATTTCACCAGCGGTAGCTCAAACGGTGATACAACTTGGTATTGATATGCAATCCATTAAAACAAAGGCGACACTCAGTGATGCTTTAACAGAAGCATTTGATATTTTGAATATTATAGTCAGTTAAAAGTGAAAGGGAGAATTATGAATAATACAACTCAGGATATATATGCTTCAATCTCTCTATTAAACCAGAATTTAATTATTTCAATTCCAGGAGATATGAATGATGCAGACCTTGAATCATTTTCTGAGGTGATTATGAATAGAGGGTATCATCATAAGTTAAATGGTGCAGTATTTGATTTTTCAGCAGTTTCTATTATGGATTCTTATATGTATCAAAATATTGTTCAAACAACTAAAGCGTTGCAACTGATGGGTGTCGAAGTCATATGGACGAGTTTACGTCCGGAGGTTGTTATGGCACTAATGGATCTTAATATGAGTCATGCTTACTTCAATATTCATACAGCAGTAAGTATGGCACTGGGGATTCAAAAACTAAACTATCTAAAGAGTGATAATTGATATGGAAAAATTCGGAATTGATATTTTAGACGGTTATTTTGGAAGTGTTCAAAAAGAACATTCTATAAAAATAAATGAATCCATTGATGTTAATGTTGCGATTTACACCATTCGAAAAATGGCAAGTGAAATTGGTTTTAATGAAACCAATGAAGTGTTGTTGGCAACTGCTGCATCTGAGTTAGCAGTCAATATTTTAAGATATGCAGAACAAGGTGAAATCGTACTTAGAGTAATTGAAGAGTGGCAGACTAAAAAACATGGTATTGAGTTAATTGCTTTTGACACAGGTCCTGGAATAAAAGATGTAGAAAAGGCCTTATCCGAGTTTTATACAACTTATGAAAGTAGCTTAGGACAAGGATTGCCAAGTGTTGTAAGAATTATGGATGACTTTGAAATCGAGTCAATCCAGAATAAAGGCACAATAATAATTGCGTGTAAATGGAGTTCGTAATGGAAATAGAATATGCATATATATTGAAAGCGTTAATGGGCGGTATTGAGTATTGTGGTGATCTGATGTATACAAAGGAATATGACGATAAGTATTTTTTCGCAGCAATTGATGTGTTAGGGCATGGTAGTGATGCAAGAAAACTCGCCATAAAGATACAATTATATTTAGATAATCATTATGAAGAAGACCTTATAGATATCATGACAGGTCTTCATAAAAACATTCTAGGGTCTAGAGGGGCTGTTGCCTCATTGTGTTTAATTGATAACACTGGTCGACTTCAGCATGTAGGAATAGGGAATATCTCAGTCCGAATAAAAGGTTCAGAATTGGTTCGGCTCATATCAAGAGATGGTATCGTCGGTTATGGTACTGTAAAACCAAATTTATCAGAGATATCATTAAAGATAGGAGATATAGTATTGCTTTATTCAGACGGTATTCAAAATCGTTTTAGATGGGATGACTGTAAAGATTTATTATCAAAATCAGCAGAATCGTTGGCATCGGGCATCTTAAATCGTTACCAAAAAAATGACGATGATGCATCTTGTTTGGCGATTAAAGTTAATTAAGTGGAAGTGAGAAGCTTATGTATGATTTAGGGAAGATAAAGATTGATCAAACAGTAGTATTTAAAGAAATACGACGGAAAATTAGATATTTGGCTTCAGGTTTAGAGTTGACTGACTTCTTAACAACAAGGATTGTGACTATTGTATCAGAGGTTGTTAGACAATTATGTACTGAGAATGATATGTATGAGTTGAATATTCAGTTAGATAACATTCAACAATTTTATAATCTGGTATTTAAATTTGAAGGGCTGAAACAGAAAGTTGAAATGAATCAATTATCTGATTTTTTTGATGTGTTTGAATATGATCATAAAAGTGAACAACTCGAATTATTCACTGAAATAAAAAAAGTAAAATTAGAAAT
>JABXKX010000436.1 GCA_013619035.1 Peptostreptococcaceae bacterium | reverse complement strand
ATCTTCTAGATTATCATTAGAAGTATTATTATCCCATGCAAGAGATGTCCTGAATATCTTAATGGATTTGGGTATCAAAAATATACCTATTGAGTTAGAAACCATAAAAACCAAAAAAGCTTATAAACATGTGGAAGACCAAATTGATGCACTTCTATGTGCAGTGCACAGTTATTATTTCAATAAAGGTAAGAGTATTACTTTTGAAGCAGATGGCAATGGACTTATATCATTACCTGTTCTTTAAATTTAGATTAAATATAAAATGGCATAATTAATCGTTTCATATTGGGGTATGTAAAAATTGAAAAGAGGTGGGGTCGTGGATCAGATGCAACTCAGTAGTAAACCGTTAAAACTTTCAACTATCGTTGGATACGGAGCAGGTAACTTTGGTTATGGATTTGTGACTCAAATGATCACCTCTTATCTGGTATTTTATGCGACTGCAGTTTTATTGTTGCCAGGGTCGCTTATTGGTTTGGTTGTATCTCTGAGTATTGTTTGGGATGCTATTAGTGATCCGGTTATGGGTTACATTTCTGATAATACCCGTTCAAAGTTTGGTAAACGTCATCTATATATTTTAAGTGGTACATTTTTAATTGCTGTTGCCAATATTATGTTATGGCATGTAAAGATTGATATTGCTGTATGGATAAAATTTATTTGGATATTTTCAAGTGTGTTTTTAATTAAAACATTTGTGACCGTATTTGTAACACCTTACGCGGCACTTGGTGCAGAACTGAGTACAGATTATAATGAACGTTCCAAAATACAAGCGGTTAAAACCATTTTCTTTTTAACCGCACTGATAATTGTAACCGCAGTCTGTATGTTTGTTTTTTTCAGACCAACACCTGAATATGAACTGGGACAACTTAATCCACAAGCCTATAAAAACATAGCATATACTTCTTCACTAGTCATGTTACTCACGGGATTATGGACCTATTTCAGTACAAAATCATATAAAACTGAAGTGGTTGAATCTCATGAAAAGTTAGCTTTGAATGAGTTTGTTGGGCAAATAAAATACAGTTTGAAATGTAACGATTTCAGACAAATTTTTATTGGTTATTTATTTACAAACCTTGCTTCAGCCATTATTGGTGTTGTAGGATTACATACCTTTACTTATACTTTTTATATGAATAGCTATAAAATTGGTATTGTTTTGGGGACTCAATTTTTAGTTTGTATTTTTGCACAACCGCTATGGGTTAAAATAGCCCGTAAAATAGATAAAAAGGCAGCCGTTAAATTAGGTCTTAGGATCTCAATCTTCGGATGTATGATGTTATTTGGATTGGTTGTACTGAGAAGACAAGTGATGGTTCACTATGAGTATATGATTGTTTATGCAGTTGTGATTGGTTTTGGTACAAGTGGTTTATTTTCATTACCACTTTCAATGGTTGCTGATACGGTGGATCAACAAGAATTAGAAACAGGCGAAAGAAGTGAAGGTATTTATTATGGCATGCTGAATTTTGGCTATAAAATGTCTCAATCCATTGCTATTTTAATTCTAGGATTTGTTTTAGATATGATTCGGTTTAATCCAAATATCGATATTCAAAATGATTTTACTTCAATGGCTTTAGGTGTGGTGTTATCAATCGGTAGTTTGTTGTCTTTTGTACTTGCTAATAAAGTATATTCTTCTTACAATCTTAATGAAGAAAAAGTAGAAGCGATTCAGAGACAAATTCAAATAAAACGTGTCAGTAAATAAATAAAGCCTTAGATTATCGTATAATCTAAGGCTTGTATTAATTTCGATCAGATAAAAACTTGTAAATTAAATATGCCATATAGTCTCTTACTCTTAAATCAAGACGACCACATTTCTTCATAACACCTTTGTAAAGTTCTTCATTTACTTTGAGTGTCATTTTTCTAGACATTTCCTTATGATCTTCTGGGAAATAATCTAAAATATGTTCCGTATTTCTATCTTGAGACAATAAGACATTGTACTTCCTCTTTACAGTAAGATCTTCTTCTAAACAGATGGCTTTAAATTGCTCATAATAATCTGCATGTATTTTGAACTTTAATACTTTCATAGTACCTCCAATATAATTACAGGATATTATATCACACTCTAATTAAATGTAACAGTAAAAAAATTCCTTAGGTATATAAAGAGATATGTGATATAATCTGTGACTGGCAGTTTATTTAAATAGAAAAGAGAAGAATATGAAGACGTTACAATTCGAAGATTTCAAATTAGATCCGGCGCTATTGAAATCTATAAAGTTATTAGGTTACAAAAAACCGACAGAAGTGCAAGAACAAGTTATCCCTTCACTCCTTGAGAACATTGATATAGTTGTTAAATCAGAGACGGGTAGTGGGAAAACAGCAGCGTTTGCCATTCCGATCATTGAGCAGGTTAACTGGGATGATAATGAGCCACAGGTATTGGTTCTAACCCCAACAAGAGAGTTGGCTCAACAGGTACAAGAAGAGATGTTTAATATCGGTAGATTCAAACGAATGAAAGTTTCTGCAGTCTACGGGAAATCACCAATAAAATCACAAATTAAAGAATTAAAACAAAAAACACATATAGTTGTAGGGACTCCAGGACGTGTGAGAGATCATATTAAAAGAGGCACACTGAATTTATCCAATATCAAGTATTTGGTATTAGATGAAGCCGATGAAATGCTGAATATGGGTTTTGTAGATCAAATTGAGTCGATTCTTAATGAATTACCAAGAAATTATGTGATGACATTATTATCAGCGACATTGCCTGAAAATATTTCGGATTTATGTAATAACTATATGTCTAGTCCTATTATTGTAGAAATAGAAGCAGTAACGACCAAACAACAAATAAAACAAGTTAGATATAATGTGAAGAAGAATGAAAAGATGGATTTATTATTAGATCTGACAACACTTGAAAATCCAGAGAGTTGTATTATTTTCTGTAATACAAGACTGGAAGTGGATTATGTTCATAAAACACTTCAGAAATGGTCGTATCCTTGTCAGAAAATTCATGGTGGCATGGAACAAGATGATCGAACTAAAGTGATGAAGAACTTTAGAAAAGGACACTTCAGATATTTAGTAGCAACCGATGTAGCAGCTAGAGGAATTGATATTGATGATATTTCTTTAGTGGTTAACTATGATTTACCTGAAGAGCCAGAAGTTTATATTCACCGTATCGGTAGAACTGGACGTCAGGATAAATCGGGTAAAGCTGTGAGTTTAGTTAGCTCTAATGATGCTTATTTATTAAAAGGTATACAAAGACTTATAGACGATGAGATTCCAACAGAAGAAAAACCATCGAGAGAAGCTATAGAATCTATGCGTCATGAATTTGAAGAAAAAATTAGTAAAAAACCTGAATTAAGAGTTGAAAAGAGTGCAACATTAAATACAGAGATATTAAAGCTTCATATCAATGCAGGTAAAAAAACAAAGATGAGAGCTGGAGATATTGTTGGAGCACTTTGTAATATAGAGGGTATGACTGCAGATGATATTGGTAATATCAGTATCACAGATGTTTCAACATTTGTAGAAATCTTAAATAACAAAGGTGAAATGGTCTTTAAAACACTTCAGGAGACACCCATTAAAGGTCGTCTAAGAACTGTTAGTAAAGCGAATGCGTAGGTGAATATGGGAACGAATAGAAGTAATATAAAACCAGGTATAACCGTTAAAATAGTTTTAAAGAAAGATCAGAGAAGTGGTGTATTAACAGAAGGGATTGTTAAAGATCTTTTAACCAATTCATCATTTCATCCTCATGGCATTAAAGTCAGATTAGAAGATGGTCAAGTTGGAAGAGTAAAAGAAATTATAAAATAATATTTATCTAAACTCAAACTAGTAGTATACTAATATGAGACTAGAGAAGTAGGTAATAATGGAAGAATTAATTAGATTAAATAAATTTATATCACAAACAGGGTATTGTTCAAGAAGACAAGCAGATGCTCTGATTGATGCTGGAAAAGTTAAAGTAAATGGACAAAAACCAGAACTTGGCTTAAAAGTATCTTATAAAGATGAAATTCTCGTAGAAGGGACACTGATTACTAAAAAATCAGAACCTGTCTATATGGCATTTCATAAACCCGTTGGTGTCACAAGTACGACGGATTTAAAAGACCCTGATAATATGATAGACTTTATTGGCTATCCAGAAAGAATATTTCATATCGGAAGACTTGATAAAATGTCAGAAGGTTTGATTTTCTTAACCAATGATGGTGATATTGTTAATAAAATTCTAAGAGCTGAAAATGGTCATGAGAAAGAATATATTGTAACAGTGGATCATGCGATAACCAAAGAGTTTTTAGTGAAAATGTCTAAAGGTGTTAAGATTTTAGATACAATAACATTACCATGTGTGGTAGAACAGATGGGCAAAAGGACATTTAAGATTATTTTGACACAGGGCCTTAATCGACAAATCAGAAGGATGTGTGAAGCTTTAGATTATAAAGTCACAAAACTCAAACGTGTTCGAATTATGAATATTAAATTAGATGGTATAGCTTATGGTGAGTGGCGTTATTTCAGTAAAAAAGAATTAAATGATCTCAGTAAACTTGTAGAAACATCTCAAAAATAATGATCAAATCTATCTTCGGATAGATTTTTTTTGTTATAAAATGATATAAACACAAAGTTAAGGTAAGATTACTTTTAGTTTTAAAACTAAGGGGTATACACTAATTGGTTGGAAGGAGATATTATGAAAACTATTGGACTGATTGGTGGTATGAGTTGGGAGTCTTCTCTTGAGTACTATCGTATCCTTAATGAAGAAACAAAAAAAAGATTAGGAGAGACACATTCTGCTAAATGTTTGATGTACTCGTTTGATTTTCACGAAATAGAGGTTTTACAACGACGTGGTGATTGGGATAAACTAACAACTCTTATGGTGGAAAGTGCTTTAAATTTAAAACATGGTGGTGCAGAATGTTTGGTAATTTGTACCAATACGATGCATAAGATGGCAAATGTGATAAAAATATCAACGGGTTTGCCCGTTATTCACATTGCAGAAGAAACCGGTAAAGTTATTTCCAAACAGGGCTTAAAAAAAATAGCTTTACTTGGAACCAAATTTACAATGGAAGGTGACTTTTATACAGAAAAATTAAAAGATTATGGTATTGAGGTGATGATTCCAAATGAATCAGGCAAACAAATTATTCATGATGTTATCTATAAGGAGTTGATCTTAGGTATTTTTAAGGAAGAGAGTAGACAAAAGTATATTGAGATCATTCACCAGTTAAAAGCTGAAGGTGCAGAAGGGGTAATCTTAGGGTGTACTGAAATACCGCTTTTGATTAAAGATTCTGATGTGACAATTCCCGTTTTTGATACCACTAGTATTCATGCAAAAGGCGCTTTAGATTATGCTATTGATAAAACATAGAAATAAAACTAAAACAATTTTGTAATTATTACAATTACGTGTTGAAATATTTTTTCTTTGCTGTAAAATAGACTTAGAAAACAATATAGGAGGATATGTAATGAAGATTAGTGTCAATGATCAAATGGGAGATTTCGATGGTGTTATCATCCCGTTCTATGAAAATTTATTAGCAACATCGGTTTTACAATTACCACTTGAAGCATTAAAAGAATCAAAGAAATTTGAAGGAAAAATTGGTACGACTTATAAGTTAACAACAATAACGGATGGTAAACTTAATGAGGTCGTATTATTAGGACTTGGTGAAGCTGATAAATTGACATCAAGAAAATTACTAAATGCATTTGGTTCAGCATATAGAGTCATGAAAAAACAAAAAGTTGAACAAGTGGTATTGAATATTCAAGGTTTAGAAAAAGAAGAAATTTTAGCAAAAGTAGCGACTGAAGCTGTTGTGATGGCAGATTATAAATTTGATTTAAAAACAAAAGAAAAAGAAGAGAAAGACATTAAATTGGAGTTGATCACTTCAGTCAATATGGATGTGATTCAAGAGTCGTTTGTATTAGCAGAGTCTAATATAATCGGTAGAGATTTAGTGAATCAACCAGCCAATCTAATGAATCCGATAACGTTATCTGAAAAGGTTATTGAGCTTGGAAAAGAAAAAGGCTTTGAAGTAGAAGTTTTAGAATTAAAGCATATTGAATCTTTAAAGATGGATGCTTTCTTATCGGTAGCAAAAGCATCTGCAGTAGAACCAAGGTTTATCATTATGAGATACAAAGGTAATCCAGAAAGTGATGATATCTTAGGATATGTTGGTAAAGGATTAACTTATGATTCAGGTGGCTTATCAATTAAACCAACCAATTCAATGGTTGATATGAAAAGTGATATGGGTGGTTCTGCAGCAGTAATTGGTGCGATGTGTGCCATAGCAGATATGGAACTTAAAACCAATGTTGTTTCAGTTGTAGCTGCATGTGAAAATATGATTGCTGGTAATAGTTACAGACCGGGTGATATCATCAGCTCAATGGGTGGTAAATCAATATTCATTGGTAATACAGATGCAGAAGGTCGTTTGACTTTGATTGATGCAATGCATTATATCGTTACAAGAGAAAATGTTAAACAAGTGATTGATATTGCAACTCTAACAGGAGCAGCGATTCATTGTACGGGAAGCGCTGCATCAGTTGCAATCAGTAACAATGATGACTTTTATAATAAGGTAGATGAGAGTTTTGCAAAGAGTGGTGAACAAATTTGGAGAATGCCAATCTTTGATGAGTACAAAGAACTGATCAAACACGAAGAAGCTGATCTTACCAATACAGCAGGTAGCCCTGGAACAATCACAGCAGGATTATTTATTGGAGAATTTACAGGTGATCTACCATGGGTACATGTTGATATAGCAGGTACTGCTTTCTCTAAGAAAGAAGCTGGTATATTATCAAAAGGTGCAACTGGTGTTGGTGTAAGACCATTATACTATTTAGCAAAAAACTAGGATGTAAATATGATTTATCACCATTTAGATAAGTGATTTACCAAAAAATGTTTTATCTGATTATCAAACATATGATTTTGGTATGAAATATGGTTTCCTAATTGAAGGATTAAAACTACTTACTAGAAGTGATGAAAAATTTAATCGAATCATTAAGGGCAAGTCAAGAGTTATGTTGACTTGCCCTATTTAATAAAATTTTATAAGGTCCCTTGACAAGTAATGAAAATCCATGTATTATTTAGTTAGGAAAAGCCAAACTAACTAAGAGGTGTGATATGGAATTAAGAGAAAGCTTAGCAGGTGGTATTGCCAAACTTACTAGATTAAAAGGTAAATGCTACTTAAATCTCCTAAATGACTTAAATATTTCAGAATTAAGTCTAAAACAAATGGAGTACTTAAAAAGCTTAAACAAATCAAATGGTGTAACGACCAGTCACCTAGCAGAAATTTTGGATCTGTCTAAACCAACAGTTACAGAAATGGTTAAAAAATTTATTAGAATGGAAATGGTATACAAACAGAGTTGTCCATCAGATGGCAGAGTATATTATTTGAAACTGACTGAAAAAGGGCAACAAATTGTAGATTTATCTTTGATGACAAATGATTATTTAGCCGGGAAGTTAATCGATTCATTAAACGGAGAAGATATTGAAACATTAATAAGTATTCTAATGAAAATTGAGTGATCAATTTTTTTTACCAAAATAGTTAGGTTAAACAAAACTAATTAATAATACAATATATGGAGGCGCGTTTGAAATCAACCGATCAATTTTTTGAACAATTTGATGAAATTTATGACAATAAAGAACAATACAATATCTCATGGGCGTTTAAAGATGCACAAGAAAAGTTGAATGGATTTAAAGAAGAAGTAGTGGACAAACAAATTAAGAAAAAATGTCTTCTGTGTAAAAACAAAGACAACAGTGCATATAATTCATTCCAAGAAAAAAGTTACTTAGCCATTAAAAGACAACGATTCATAGCAAATGTATTTGAAAATGCACATACGGTGATGACAATATTAGAATTTCTATTATCTGTTATTTTAGTATTGTTTGTATCAGAATTCAGTCACAGTGAAACCTTGGTGATGGAAAGTAGATTATTCAGTATGTGGGTTGTGATTATTTTTGCATTTTTAAAAGTCATTATAGAACAGTTTTTATTAAGGCCTAAAGTAGAAGCCTTCGGCTGGAAACTGTATGCAAATTCTGTTGACTTACTAAGAAACTTAACATTGGAATTGAGTCAAAAAATGGAAATAAATCTAAATGACTTGCCAGAAATTATCGAGTACTGATTCAACAATAAAATTGGAGGTTTATGATGAATAAACATGTCGTGATGCCATTAAAAGAAATGGTTTTATTTAGTAAAGGTCAGATTCAAATCAATGCAGATGTTCATTATGATTTGAAATTACAAAAAAAAATAGACGAAGCAGAGGGTTATGCAATTGCTATAACATTAAAAGATTATGATGAAGATAGTATGTTTAAAGAGAAAGATTTTTATCATATTGGTAATATCATAAAAGTGTCAAAAGTAAAAAGAGAAACCAATGGGTATCATTTAAGTTTAGAGGTTTTAGAACGTGTGCAAATTACAGACTTCGAATTAGAAGAAAATAGTTTTATTGCTTCTTATGAATCACTTGAAGATATTATTGATATGGATCCAAAATCTGAAAAAGAGATGATTGCTTATGTTAAGAAGATGACTGAAGAGATGAGTGTTTCAATACCTGGATCTGAAGGATTTGTTAAACACCTACAGCAATTGGAAGATATGAATAGTATGATTGCAGCGTTGATGCCTTATCTTCATATCTCTTTCGAAGAAAAACAAGCTGTTTTAGAAATGACATCACTTAGAAAGAAAAGTTTAAGATTTCTAGATATTATTATAGAAAGAAAAGAACAACTGAAATTGCAAGTTGAGATGAATAGTAAATTTTCAAATTCGATGAATCAATCTTATCGTGAAAAACTTTTAAGAGAACAACTGAAGTCAATACAAGAAGAACTGAGTGAAACCGATGGCAAGAGTAAGAAAAAAGATTATCGTACTAAAATTAAAGAAACCAAATTACCAGAAGACATTGAAGAAATTGCTTTAGAAGAAGTGGATAAATTGGACCGAATGGGACCAAATGCTGCTGAGAGTAATGTGATAAGGTCGTATTTAGATTTGATTATAGCCTTGCCTTGGCATTCTGAAGATGTTAAAGATATTGATATCATTGAAGCTACAAAAGCCCTTGATAATAGACATTATGGCTTAAATAAAGTTAAAGAGCGTATTATTCAGCATTTAATTGTGATGAAACTTAAAAAGAATAAACAAGGATCGATATTGTTATTAGTGGGGCCGCCAGGGACTGGTAAAACAAGTTTGGCTAGAAGTATTGCTGAAGCATTGGATCGAGAGTATGTAAGAATCAGCTTAGGTGGCGTTAGAGATGAAGCTGAAATTAGAGGTCATAGAAGAACTTATATTGGTGCTATGCCAGGTAAAATCATTCAAGGGATGAAAAGAGCAGGCAGCAGAAATCCTGTATTTGTACTGGATGAAGTGGATAAATTAATGGCTTCAGCAAATGGTGATCCTGCTGCTGCATTATTAGAAGTATTAGATCCAGAACAAAACAATACATTTAATGACCATTATTTAGATGCTCCATATGATTTAAGCGATGTTTTCTTTATTGCAACCGCTAATGATTTAAGAACAATTCCAGGTCCTTTAAGAGACCGTATGGAGATCATTCAAATTGGTAGTTATACGGCTGTAGAAAAATACCATATAGCAAATAGACACTTATTTGACATCAGTCTAGAAGAACATGGATTAACAGAGGACGATATCAAACTCAGTGACAATGCTTTAAAAGCAATTATTGATAAATACACAAGAGAAGCCGGTGTTAGAAATCTTAAACGTCAACTGGACAAACTGGTTCGTGTGAGTTCTGAGAAAATAGTCACTGGTAAAGTGGATAAACCTTATAGAATTCGTGAGAACATGTTGGGATCAATACTGGGTCATGAGATTGCAAGATATGATTTGGTTAAAGACTCTAATATCCCTGGTGTTGTAACTGGACTTGCTTGGACACCGGTGGGTGGTGATATACTATTTATTGAGTCGGCATTTATACCGGGTCGCGGTAATTTACTATTAACAGGACAACTCGGTGATGTGATGAAAGAGTCTGCAAGAATCTCATTAAGTTTAATCAAATCAAGACTTCATACGTATATGAAACCAGCTGATTTTGACAAACTAGATCTTCATATCCATGTGCCAGCTGGCGCAACACCTAAAGATGGACCGTCTGCTGGTGTGACGATGTTAACAACTATTGCATCACTTGTGAGTAATAAACCAGTGGATTCTAAACTTGCTATGACTGGAGAAATTTCACTTAGAGGTGCGGTACTACCGGTTGGAGGCATCAAAGAAAAAGTGATCGCAGCACATCGTTCCGGTATTAGGAAAATCATCTTGCCATTTGACAATAAAAGAGATATTGAAGAGGTGCCTAATGAAGTAAAAAGCCAACTAGAGTTTGTATTTGTTAAAACCGTTGAAGACGTATTAACACAAGCTCTTGGCATCGAATTACCTGAACCTTATACAAATGATTTTTTATTAAATTTAAAGGATTCAAAATCTGAAATTGGTTTTGATATGGGAGAAAATCATTAAAATTATAATATTGATTAAAGACTTGTTTATAGGACAAGTCTTTTTTTTGAGCTGAAAATCACATAATTGTTCTAAAAAAGACGAAAATTCAGAAAATTCAAAAGAATCACTTTACAAAGAAAGAACTAGAGGCGTATAATAAGTATGAGTGAGCAAGTGCTCACTTTAGAAAATACATGGCCTATTAAATAGGTTTTTCTTATGAAACTAGAGTGAGCATTTACTCACTTTAGGAAGGAGGTTACAATGAAACACGATTTAACACTTGCAAACATTAATCTTTATGCTATTATGCGGAATCTTGAAGATTTATGTGAAATGGATTCTGAAATGAATGAATTGATTAAAAATCAAAATTTATCCATTCAGATGTCTGTAAAGAATGGTCCTATGGGGTTGATTAAATTCGAAAAGGGAAAGTGTCAATTTAAAAGAGGGAAACATCCAGCTACTGTTAAGATGTATTTTAAGTCTCCAGAACACTTTAATAAAATGGTGGATGGTAAGGCGAATCCGATTTTATTAAAAGGGTTTACAAAAGCAAAGTTTTTAACTAAAGATTTTATGACGCTAACGGATAGATTATCTTATTATTTAAAACCTACAGAAGAGTTGCTTAAAGATCCTAAATATACAAAAATCAATACAACATTAACAGCTTATACTGCCTTTTTTGCTTTAGCAGAAATCGGTAATACAGATCCTTTGGGCAAATACAATGGTTCAAGAATTCCAAATGGTAATATTGCTATTAGTGTAGAGGATGGTCCAGCAATATGTATCGAAGCAAAGAGTGGTAATCTAAATGCCATTAAAGGTATGCCAGATAATTACCGTGCTTCTATGGCTTTTACAGATATGAAAACAGCAGGTGATTTACTAAATGGAAAAATAGATTCTTATTCGTGTATAGCCTGTAAAACACTGAAGTTAAAAGGCTATATACCTATGTTAGATAATATGAACAAGTTACTTGGTCAAGTACCAAATTATTTATAGGGGGATAAAGATGAAAACTAATAATTATCAAAAAAGTGGCGAATTATTTAGTCGTGCATTAAAAGTAATACCAACTGGTGTTTATGGACATTTAGGTCCTGCTGAAAGTTGTTTTATTCCAGTAGATGCTTTCCCGTTCTTTTCAACACATGCAAAAGGTCCTTATTTCTGGGATGTTGATGGAAATCGTTTTATTGATTATATGTGTGCTTATGGTCCTAATATCTTAGGGTATAATGATCCAGATGTGGATACAGCAGTTAAACAACAGATGGAAAAAGGAAACTGTGTGACATCTCCATCATTTGCGATGGTAGAAATGGCGGAGAAATTAGTAGATACTGTGGAAATGGCTGATTGGGCATTCTTTGCTAAAAATGGTGGTGATGTAACCAGTTTTGCATTAATGATTGCTAAAGCTGCTACAGGGAAGAAAAAAACAATCATGGTCAAAGGTGGTTATCATGGTGTTGCACCGTGGACTCAAAAAATTGGTCACCCAGGCATTGTAGAAGAAGATGTAACAAACAATATCTATGTGGATTGGAATGACATTGATCAACTTGAAAAGGTGATATTAACGAATAAAGATGACATTGCCTGTTTTATCTCAACACCTTATCATCATCCTGTTTTTGAAGACAATCAGATGCCTGCTAAAGGCTATTGGAAGAAAGTTCGAAAACTCTGTACAGATCATAATATTGTTTTAGTGATTGATGACGTGCGTTGTGGTTTTAGATTGGATATGAAAGGATCGGATCATTATTTTGGATTTGAAGCAGATTTGATGTGTTTCTGTAAGGCATTGGGTAATGGATGGAACTTTTCTGCGATTTGTGGCTCTGAAAAATTTAGAGATGCTGCATCTTCTGTAATGTATACAGGAAGTTACTGGATGTCAGCGGTACCATTTGCTGCAGGCAAAGCGTGTATTGATAAATTGGATCGATTGAATGCGCCTGAATATCTATTTAAATTAGGTACAAAGCTTCAAGATGGATTGGTGACATCAGGTAAAAAACATGGATTTGATTTAAAGATTTCAGGACATCCATCTATGTGGTTTATGAGAATAACAAATGATGATTCTTTTATGCTTCACCAAGAATGGGTTTCTGAATGTGTTAAAAGAGGTGTTTTCTTTACCAACCATCATAACCAATTTATGAACTGTGCCATGACTGAAGACGATGTAAAGTTTACACATGAAGTCGCTGAAGAAGCTTTTAAGGTTGTTAGATCAAATCACCCAGAATTATAGGAGGTAGAAATGGCTTTACATAAAGAAGTATTAATTAATTTAGAGAATAAAGCACATGAGTTAAGACATTTGTGTTTGAATACAATTGTTTGGGCAGGTAGTGGCCATGTTGGTGGCTCATTAAGTTCTATGGACATCATGACTGTCTTGTTTCATAAACATATGACGGTTGATCCGAAAAAACCTAAATGGGAAGATCGCGATCGATTCATATTAAGTAAAGGGCATTGTGGTGTTGGATTTGCACCCGTTTTAGCGGATAAAGGTTATTTTGATAAAGAGTTATTAAAAGAATACAACCATACGGGCTCTCCACTTGGAATGCATTTGGATTCTACAAAAGTACCTGGTGTGGACGCTTCAACGGGTTCCTTGGGACATGGCTTGCCGATTGCTCTTGGTATGGCTTTGGCAGCTCGAGTAACTGGTAAAAAGTATATGACCTATTGTTTGATTGGTGATGGGGAATGTGATGAGGGTGTTATTTGGGAAGCTGCCATGGCAATCTCGCATTACAAAGCCACCAATTTAATTACGATTGTTGATAGAAATAAATGTATGATGGATGGTAAAACAGAAGACATCATGCAACTAGAACCATTTGCTGATAAATGGCGTGCTTTTGGATTTGAAGTATTAGAAATTGACGGCAACAACATCACAGCAATCGATGGAGCACTTTCAACCGCTAAAGCATTTAAAGAAAAGCCAGTTGTGATTATTGCCCATACAACAAAAGGATGTGGCGTTCATTTTATGGAAGATAATTATAGATGGCATTATGGTGGGTTGGATGCAGATAAACTAAAAGAAGCACAAACTAGTTTGGATGCACATTATGAAACAAGAATGAAAGGAGCATAAAGATGGCTGGATTAACATATACCGTATTTGATACAACCAATTTATCAACAGCAGAAGTTTATGGAAAGACATTGGTTGAGTTAGCGAAAGAACATGAGGATTTAGTTGGATTAACAGCAGATTTAGCAAAATCAACAAAAATAGGTATTTTAGCGGATCATTATCCCGAAAGATTTTTTAATATGGGTATTGCAGAACAAAATTTATTTGGTGTTGCTGCTGGCATGGCAACCGCTGGTTTAACACCTTTTGTATCAACGTTTGCGGTGTTTACTTCGATGAGAGCACTCGATCAAGTTCATACAGATATCTGTTATCAAAATCTAAATGTAAAGATGATTGCAACACATGCAGGATTATCTTTTGGTCAAGCCGGTTCAACGCATCACTGTACTGAAGATATTGGCATCATGAGAACGATGGCTAACTTAACTGTTATGGTACCAGCTGATGGTACAGAAACTGCAAAAGCTGTACATGCTGCTTATCATACCGAAGGACCAATGTATATCAGAATTAACAGAGGATTTGATCAAAAATTATATGAGTCAGGAGATTATGATTTTGAAATCGGAAAAGCTATCGAACTAAGAGAAGGTACTGACTTAACCATTATTGCCTGTGGTTCATGTGTTTATCAGGCCGTAGAAGCAGCTAAAATATTGGAAGCAACTGATGGTTTAAAAATTAGAGTGTTGAATATGCATACCATAAAACCATTAGATAATGAAGCCATCATGAAAGCTGTTCATGAAACCAGAAGAATTATTACTGTAGAGGATCATAATATTTACGGTGGTTTGGGTAGTGCGGTTTCTGAAGTGATTGCAGAAGGTGGTAAAGCCTGTGGTTTTAAAAGACTTGGCATACCAGATACGTATTCAATTATAGGTCTACATGAAGATTTGATGAACCATTATGGCATCGATACAATTGGCATATTGGATACCGTTAGAGAGATTATGGGCAAAGATTTTGAAGAAGATGATGATTGGGAAGATGAGGTGTAGTATGGACAATCAAGAACGCTATGCAAATATTATCTTTTTAAATGCCGTATTGCCTTTGTTAAAAGTTATCGTAGAAGATGATGAAAAACTTTCTAATAAATTCTCTAAACTCACTGGAACGCTTCAAATCAGTGCATTATATGAAGAGGGCAAAGTCGGTACACATTATGAAATTGAAGAAGGCAGTATAACAGTTGTAAAAGGTGTAATCGAAGCGCCGACATTAGAGCTTGAGTTTAAGAGTATTGAACTCTTTAATGGATTCTTTAAAGGGACGAGTAAAAAACTACCTAAGATCAAAGGTATCAGACATCTTAAACTGTTAATGGCTTCATTGGGTGGATTGATGAAGATGGCCAATTTATTGGGACTGAATACACCACCTCCAGAAGAAAAAGAGAAGAAGTTATTGGTTAGGTTGTATTTTTATTTGTTGTCATCAGGTATCAGTCAACTCAATAAAGTTGGACATCCAGAGATTTCTAAATGGGTCAAAAAAAGTCCAGATAGAGTGTACGCTTGGACCGTAGAAAATGATGAAGAATTATCAGCCTTCTTAAGAATTAAAGCGGGTAACTCAAAAGCCTCTAGAGGTATTTATAAAAGATCGAAGCCATTTTTTACAATGCGATTTGATTCAACTGAGAGTGCTTTGGGGATCTTAATGGAAATAGATGACATGATTGAATCCACCATAAAAGGTAAATTAGTGATGGAAGGCGCACCAGAATTTGGTGCACAACTAGGCGATTATATGACCATAGTTGGGGGATATGCAAAGTAGGGGTGACGTATGAAGATAAAATCAGTAAGCCATGTGGGCGTAACGGTATCAGATTTTGAAAAGTCTGTGAAGTGGTATCATGATAATTTTGGATTCAAGTTGATCAGTGAGCAGGTTCTCGAGAAAAAATTGGTTAAAACATTATGGCCTTTGTATCAAGTTGAAGATTCCAGTGTGCGACTGGGCTTTCTAAGAGCACCCAAGGGGCATGTCATTGAAATCTTTGAGTTCTCTAATAAAAGAAGTAGTAGGCTTCATGAATGGAATATACCTGGACCATCACATTTTACATTGGATGTAAAAAACGTACCAAAGTGGTATAAAATACATAAGCAACATATGAATTTTGTGATAGAACCTCAAATTACAGATGGCAATCACTGGGTGTTTTTAAAGGATCCAGATGGCAATCTAATAGAGTTGATTGATTTAAAAATGAATTATTTTATCATTAGAGTTCTTGGGGGCATAGCAGGCTCTGTGATGAAAAAAACCAATTTCAAAAATTACTACAAGGAGCAAGTTAATGAACTATGAAGATAAAATTCAGAAAATAGTCGATGGTTTTTCAACGTGGTTTGAAGATGATGCTCTATTGGAGCTCGGTAGAATTACAGATGATTTAAAGCCTCATACAGCCTTATTTGAGTCGATTTATGTCAATAAAATAAAACTTAAAAACCGTGTGATTATGGGTCCGATGGGTAATGTGAATATGGCTGATGAAATGGGTAAACCCAGTCAAAAAATGATCAGTTATTATTTAGAACGTGCCAAAGGCGGTGTGGGTCTTATTACCAGCGGTATGATTCCTGTCAGTGTTGATGATGATCCTTCTTATGGTGATACCGATGCGACAGGGATTTTCCCAAGACTGGATACACATCGTTCGACTTATTCAGGTTGGCGAACCATTGCAGAAGGCTGTCATGCTTATGGTGCTAAATTCTTTGTTCAGTTAGCACCTGGTATGGGACGGGTTGGTAATCCTGAGTGTTTAACAAAAAAAATGAAATTACCAATTTCGTCTTCATGGCAAAAAAATTGGTATATACCTGAAATTCCATGTCGTCCAATATCGGATAGTAAGTGTAAAAAGATTATCAAAAAAACAGCTCAAGCAGCAGCGGATTGTAAAGCTTTAAACATTGATGGTGTTTATTTGCATGGTCATTCTGGTTATTTGATAGAACAAATGACAGATACAGCCTATAACAATAGAAAACTTGGTCGTTATAAATATTATCAAAACTTTGGAATAGATATGATAAAAGCCATTCGTAAAAGAGTCGGTCCATATTATCCAATCTACTATAGAATAGATTTATCATTGGCATTACAAGCGACTTATCAAGAACGGCTCTCTACTGAGAAGGTTTTAAAGAGTCTTCATAAGGAACGTTCTGTTGAAATGACATTAGATTATATGAAGAATCTAGTAAACGCTGGTGTGGATATGTTTGATGTGGATTTGGGTGGTTATGAAAACTGGTGGTTACCACATCCACCTAATGGTATGCCGCCTGGAACATTCTTGGAAGTTGCTGAATTGGTTAAGGATTATTTTGATTCGGAAAACATCCTTTCAAATGTAGGCATAAAAGTGCCTATAGTAGGTGTTGGTAAACTCGGTAATCCAGACTTAGCGGAACTGGCTTTAAGAAGTCAAAGATGTGATATGGTTATGTTATCCAGACCACTACTCGCTGATCCTGACTGGGTTAATAAGGTTTATGCAGAACGTGTGAATGAGATTAAACCCTGTATTGGAGATCATGAAGGGTGTTTAGGCCAATTGGCTATAGGGGGTCATCCACATTGTGCAGTTAATCCAAGAACGGCCTTTGAAGATGTGTATTCAGAAGAATTACCTGAAGTAAACACAGCTAAGAAAATAGCGGTTATTGGTGCTGGTCCTTGTGGTGTAACAGCAGCAGTAACCCTCAAAAGAAGAGGTCATGATGTGACACTTATTGATAACAAAGAAAAAGCTGGAGGCATGTTATTAACGGGTGGTATTCCTAAAGTGAAATATGAAATTCTAAATTATATTGAATATTTAAATCATCAGTTGGAACACTATAATGTGAAAGTACTGTTCGAGACAATAGCAGATGAAACCATGCTAAAATCTGTTGGATATGATATCATTATAACAAGTACTGGTACTAAACCAATCATACCACCGATAGAAGGTGTTCAGAAAAAACATGTTATTACAGCTATTGATTTTTTAGACAATAAAGATAAGTATGCAGATTACTCTGATTATGTTGTTATTGGTGGCTCGGATGTAGGGTGTGAAATAGCACATTTACTATCTTATGAGTTTAAGAAAAAAACAACATTAGTAGAAATGGGTCCTTATTTGATGCCCAAAACATGTACATCCAATAGACATTTTATGATACATCATCTTAATGAAGCTGGTGTTAAAATACTTAATTGTACTCAGTTAAAATCTATTGAGGACAAACAGATAGTATTATCGAGAAATTATTCCAAAACAGTTCCTGATCCAACTCAAACTTGGACGCCGTTGTTATCCGAAAATATAATCAATCCTTTTAAGAAGACGATCAAAGAGGCTAATAAAGAAGAAAGAATAGAAGCCGATCTTGTCATATTGGCAACTGGAGCAAGTGCTAATGAAACGCTTTATGAACAATTAAAGAAACATAAAACAGCTAAGTCTGTTTATAACATCGGTGATTCATTTGCACCTGGTAGAGTATTAGAAGCTGTAAAGGCAGGGTATAAGGTAGGACGGACATTGTAGTGGAGGCAAAATGACAGAGCGAAAAATAGAACAAAAAAAATTTTACAAAGATAGATTTGAAGTTATCACAGAAGAAAAAAGAGAACAGGTCTTAACAGCAGCGATAGAAGAATTTGCTCAGAATGGATTTAATGGCACCAGCATCAACAAGGTTGCTAAACATGCTAAAATTAGTATTGGTGCAATGTACTCTTATTTTGAGTCAAAAGAAGATCTGTTTTTAACAGTTGTAGAACGATTGTTTTCTGTTTTAGAATTGGCAATAAAAGATATAGATGTGGATAGAGATATTTTTGAAATTATAGAAACCTTATTTTATAGAGCACACGATTATGCTGTTTCATATCCCGAAATGAATCAGATTTACCTTGATTTTTCGACTCAAAGTTTATCAAATTTATCAGGAAAAGTCTCTAAAAGACTTGAAAGTATCACAAAAAACTTATATCAAGATGTGATTGAAAATGCAAAAGCGAAACATGAGATGGACAAGGCTATAGATACTGGTATGTTAAGCTTTTTAGTGGACAACTTGATTATGATGTATCAATTTTCATTCACATCTGCCTATTACAAACAACGTATGAAATTGTTCTTAGGGGATCGTCTTTATGAGAATGAAAAAGAACAGATAAATGAAATTGTCAAAATATTGAGAAAGGCGATTCAGCCATAATATTAGGAGGTTTTATGCTAGGTGGTTATGAAGGAAAAGTATTAAGTGTCAATTTGTCAGATCAAACAACAGAATTATATCCATGGACAGATGAGGATAGAAAAAAATATTTAGGTGGTAAGATTATGGCTGCTAAGATAATCTACGATCAATTAGCCCCGAATGTAAAACCTTTTTCTGAGGATAACATTGTTGTCATTTCAACAGGACCCTTCACCAATACGGGTGCACCAGCCTCCAGTCGATTCAATGTCTCAACAATTTCACCGCTTACCAACTTAATTACATCCTCTAACTGCGGAGGTAATTTTGGTTTGATGCTCAAAAAAGCAGGTTATGATGCATTGATCATAAGAGGGCAATCGGAAAAGAAAGTTTGGATAGAGATAAATGATGAAATCGTATTCCATGAAGCCAATGGATTATGGGGACTTTCAGTCGAAGAAACTCAAGAAAATATGCCTAAAAAGAGTGGTAAATTGGTTATTGGACCCGCTGGTGAAAATTCAGTGAAATTTGCTGGATTATTTTCTCAAGAAAGAACTGCAGGTCGTGGTGGTATTGGTGCTGTTTTTGGGTATAAGAACTTAAAAGGTATTTCAAGTTTTGGTACCAACAAGACACCCGTATCACATGAAAAAACAAAAGACTTCTACAAAAGTTGGATTAAAACTATTAGAAAACATCCTCTAACAGGTACTCAGCTCCCGAAATATGGTACCGCAGGACTTTTAAGCGTGATGCATCATAATAATATTCTAGCAACAAAGAACTTTAATGAAGGACGATTTTCGGGCTTTAACAAGATCTCTGGAGAATACTTGGCTGAAAATCACTTGGTTAAAAATAAAGGCTGTATCACCTGTCCAATACAATGTGGTAGACAAGTTGAGATTGATGGTAAAGTCGTAAAGGGACCGGAATTAGAGACGTTAGGTTTATTTGGAGCAAATATTCTAAATGATGATATAGAATCTATTCTGAAGTGGAACTTAGAACTCGATCAACTGGGTATGGATTCCATTAGTGCTGCTGGTGTTATTGCCTTTGCAATGGAACTCAATGAAAAGGGTCTTTGGGACAATGGTTTAGAATTTGGTAAAATAGATAATATATCAGAGACACTAAATGACATTGCTTATAAAAGAGGTATTGGTAAAGATCTTTCAGAAGGTGTAAGATTCCTTTCAGAAAAATACGGTGGGAAAGAATTTGCGATACATTCTAAAGGCATGGAATTATCAGCTTATGAGCCAAGAGGTGCTGTTGGTCAAGGATTAGGTTATGCCGTCTCAAATAGAGGAGGGTGTCATTTAAATGCTGGTTATATTGTGTTATTTGAAGGTTTAAGTATGAATATGAATCCTCATAAGGAGACCAATAAAGCAGAATTTACGATATTTAGTCAAGATTTATTAGAAGTCTGTTCTGCTTCGGGTTTGTGTTTATTTACACTTCAACCGATGTTACCACCTAGTATTATCATGAAACCGAATAGTTTTTTCACACAAACAGCCAACAAACTATTAACGGCACCTATTACTGCTTTTACAATTAAAAGACTGAATTATTCTAAAGAAAAGAGTTTACCAATTCATTTGCCGATGATTCCTCATAGTAAAGCTTTAGGGTATGTAACGGGTATGAAAATGGATATAGGACGGTTTAAAACCATAGGAGAAAGAGGTTTTAACCTAGAAAGACTCGTGAATATCAAAAGAGGTCTTAAAGCTTCTGATGATGATTTACCATCTAGATTAAAAAACGAACCGCAGCATGGTAATCCTCAAGCAAAGGTACCGTTAGAGTCATTAAAGAACCAATTCTATAAATGTAGAGGTTGGGATGCTTCTGGGGTACCAACAGAAAAGACACTCAGGAAATTAGGTTTATGATATGATAAAAGTAGAGTTTTATGGTACTTTAAGAAGTTTAATGACTATAGATAAGCTTGTAGTTGAGGCAGGTACTATTAAAGAACTGATAGTGACCATTGAGAAAGATACAAAAATTGCATGTAAATCGGAACTACGAAATGCAATTACTTTTGTCAATCAAGAGAATTTTTTAAAGTTAAAAAAATACAATACAAAATTAAAAGCAGGAGATAAAGTTGTGTTTTTATCTCCAGCGAGTGGCGGGTAATAATTATTAAGTTGGTAATGGAGATGATCATATGATAGATACTCATAATAAGACATTAAATGCATCGTATGATGCTGACGAACGATATAAAATGTGGGAACAATACAGAAATGATATTTCTCAATTTATCACGAAGGTTTCTTTGATTGGTAAATCTGTTTTGATCGTTGGAGCAGGTAATTTAAACGATATAGAGTTGAAGATTTTTGAATCCTGCCAGGTAACACTTCTAGATATAGATGTGGAATCTGTGGAACGTGGCATTTTAAGACAGGGGTTCAGTTTAGATGAATTCACCCTTATTGAAGGTGATTTAACGGGTTTAAATCATACAGTTTTTTTCGAAAAAATGGATGAAACAACAACAGAAAGTTTAGAAGCATTCAAAGAAGTGGAGATTGATATTCATCTAGAAACATATGATATGATTGTAGTATTACCCATCTACACACAATTGTTATTACCACAATTAGTCAAGTTGAATCTGACGTACGAAGGGCTCAATATTTACTTACCACTCATACAAAATAGAATTGAGAAGGTGAATGCATTATTAAGACATCATATTAAAGATAAAGGTTTTATGATAGTTTTATCAGATGTTCTTGAATATAATGCAAGAAGTGAAGAGGGGCAGTATTTAAACGCAAACCGTTATCAAAATATTATATTAGAAGAGTTTTACAACAGCTATTTAGAAAACTTTGGTCATGGTTTAGGATCGTATGGTATTTATGAAATGAATAAGTTTTATCGTACCGTCTTTAAAGACTTCTTCGTATGGCCATTTGATTCGAAAAGAATAATGTTAATAGAAGCACAGATTATGAAAAAAAACTCAGATTATTAATCTGAGTTTTTATTGTTTAAGTAATCATCAATACCTTTAGCAGCTTTATGGCCATCAGCAATGGCTGTAATAATATCTGGTCCATTGACGATATCGCCCCCTGCAAATAGGTAATTAAAGTCTTTGAATTGACCATTTTCTTTTACTTGTAACTTGTTCTTTTCCACCTGTAAGTTACTGCCTAATCGCTCCATTAGGAAATCATAATTTGGCTCTGTTCCAACGGCAAAGAAGATTTGAGTACCTTCGAGTATACAACATTCATCATGATTGGTATACGTTTTAATTTTTCCGTTTTCCACAAGAGTTTGACAAGCGGAAGCTTTCACACCCATTATCTTTTGATTGTCGTCTAAAACGATTTCAGTAGGGGATGCGTTAAGATTATAAATAACACCTTCTTCTTTACCTTCTCTGATTTCCTCTTCGCTGGCTGCTAAGTACTCCTCGCTTTTTCTAGCAACAAATACCACATGATGATGACCAAATTTTTCTTGTTGTAATCTGATTAGAGTTCTTGCGACATCAAACGATACATCACCGCCACCAATGACGATGGCTTTTTCGTGAACTTCAGGCATTGGTCCTTCGTGTCTTGTATAGTCTCTTGCTTGAGATAAAAACTGCATAGAAGTATGGACATCTGGATGATCTTTATTCGGAATATCCAGTTTTTTAGGTAACCAGAATCCTGTTGCAATAAAGATAGCATCGTATTTTAGATGTAACTCTGGTATGGTAATATCTTTACCAACCGTTGTTTTCGTAATAATCTTAACACCAAGCCTTTTGATAATATCGATATCTTTATTGACTTTATCGTCAGGCAATCGATATTCAGGTGCTCCATATCTAATGACACCACCCGGTAAAGCTCTTGTTTCATAAACGGTTACTTGATAGCCCATGGTTCTTAAGTAGTAGGCAGCTGATAATCCCGCTGGCCCGGAACCTGCAATAGCTATGTGTTTATTTTGTTGTAATACAACTGGTTTTAAAATCATTTCTTCATAATCATCGTCTGTGACTTGGTCGACGATATAACGTTTTAACCAACGTATAGAAACCGCTTCTCCACGATTGGCTATAACACAGGCTGTTTCACAATTATGGGTACAAATTCTACCACACACATTGGGCAGTGGATTGGTTTCATAAACCCATTTTAAACCTGCTTTAAGGTCATCATCGTAAACCGCTTTGATGTATTCTGGAATGTTCATTGTTGCTGGACATGTTTGAGTACAAATGCCACATTCTACACATCTAGACGCTTCATTGATTGCCATTTCTTTTGAGAAACCTTTAATCAATTCCATAAAGGAGAGGACTCTGGTTTCTATTGGTATCTCTTCCATTTCATAACGGTTTAAGTCTAGAAGCTCTGATACTTCATCGCGAGTATAACCATTTGGATAATAGGTATTGTGAATACCCAAGTGGTCGGGTATAAACATAAATGAATCCACGTCAGTTGATACATGAATATATTCTTTGGTCATTTTAAGAGAATCTGCAGTACAGATATCCACACATAAACCACAGAATGAACACCTTCCGTAATCAAATGCTGGTAATTCATCGGTCCTTTCTTGTGACTTTTCTCTTCCGTCGATTGGAATCATTGTAATAGCTTCTGTTGGACAGATTTCACTACATGTACCACAGCCGACACAATCATCGTGATGATTGATGTGAAAACCCCTATAACGGTCAGCAGCTTCCCTTGGTTTATTGAAAATATCTTCTTTAGATATTGTTACTGGCTCTTTAAATAAATATTTCCAAGCTCTTACAGGCGACAACATACTTTTTTTAAATTCCATAACTTTGTCCTTTCAAATATCTTGAAAACGTTTTCCTGTGTTGGTGAAAATAAACCTCTCTGTTAACATCATCAGCAGAGAGGAGTTATTTTATTTACTTCTAATATACGTATCAATGGCTTTGGCTGCATCATGACCTGTTGCAACACCATTGATAATGTCAGGACCTCTAACAATATCACCACCTGCAAATAACCATGGATAATTATCGAATTGACCATTATCCTTAACTTTAACTTGGCCTCTGAAAATATCAATTTTTGATTTCATCTCTTCGTCAAAGAAATCATAATTGGCCATTTGACCAATTGCAATATACACTTGTTTTGCTGGTATGACTTTGACATCATTTTCATCATAACTTGGGCTAAATTGACCGTTAGCATCAAAGATTGAATTCACTTTTTTGACTTTTAGACCGATGATAACATCGTCTTTGATTTCAATAGATTGTGGACCATAACCAAAACTATATTTTAAACCTTCTTCTTCGCCTTCTTCAATTTCTTCTAAGTCAGCTGGTAAGATACCACGGTGTTCAAGTGCCGCCATTGATACAGAAGATTTACCATACTTTTCTTCTTGTAAACGAATCAATGTTCTTGCGACGTCAAAGGCAACGTTACCACCACCAATAACCACCACGTCATCTTGAATATCAGGCATGTCACTCATTTTTCTGTTGTAATCTCGTGCTTGACCTAAAAATTCTATTGCAAATTTAACTTCTTTATTATCGCTACCAGGAATCGGAAGAGGTCTTGAGTATGAGAAACCTATACCTAAGAAAACACTGTCATATTGATCTCTTAAAGTTTCTAAACTAATTTCTTTACCGAGTTCACTGTTACAGATAAAGTTAACACCTGCTTTTTCAATCATTGTTATGTCTTTGATAACACTTGCTTCTGGCAGTCTATATTCTGGACCACCATATCTGATAACACCACCAGGTAATGCATTTTTCTCATAAACATCTACTTCATAACCAAGTGTTGATAAATAATACGCACATGATAATCCTGAAGAACCAGAACCGACAATTGCGACTTTCCCTTGTGTCTTTTCAGTCACATCAGAAAGTGCGGCAGCTTCGTATTGATCCATCGGTGTATTGTCTACGATATATCTTTTTAACCATCTTATAGCAACAGCATCTCCACGGTTTCCAATAACACAAGCAGTTTCACATTTATGTGTACAAATTCTACCACAGACATTGGCCATTGGATTGGTTTTATAAATCCATTCAATACCTTTTTGTAAGTCTCCATCATATACAGTTTTAATATATTCTGGAATATTCATTTCAGCAGGGCAGGTTTGTGTACAAACGCCGCATTCTACACATCTTGAACTCTCCGCAAGTGCCATTTCTGTTGAAAATCCTTTAACTATTTCTATAAATGAATTTTTTCTAGATGCATTTTCATGTTTCATTTCATAACGGTCAAGGTCTAAAAGTTCTGATACTTCATCTCGACCATAACCTGGTTTTTGATATGTATTATGAATACCGTTTTCTCCAGGCATAAAATTAAATGTTTCTACATCAAGTGATGTATGAATGTATTCTTTGGTCATTCTTAAAGAATCCGATGTACAAATATCAACACATAAACCACAGAACGAACACCTACCATAGTCTATAGCAGGGCGTTCATTTTTCTTGCCATCTTCGAAAGGTTGATCGGGTAGTACAATCATATTAATGGCAAGTGTTGGACAAATTTCACCACATGTCCCACAGCCTGTACATTTACTGTGATCGTTGACATGAAATCCTCTGTACCTATCGGATGCTTCTCTAGGTGTTAAGAAAATATTCTTTTTTGATACCGTTACAGGTTCTTTAACTAAGTATTTCCATGCCTTTAAAGGCGAGAACATGCTTTTAGTTTGTTTCATACGCCCCCCTAACGGTCTATTTCTGGTGAACAAACACCCATTGTATCCATCCACAGTGGTGCATCATCAATTCTCGTACCTGGTAAGTATTTTTCGATACCCAATAGGCCTTGAGGATATGATGCGCCTCTTACTGCGATTCGATATGGTTTATCACTGCCATCAGAAACGATGAAATAACCATATTCACCTCTCGTTGATTCAACTGCTGTATAAATCATACCGGCAGGCACTTTAATTTTCAAAGCATTTCCTGTTCCGATTGGTACTCTAACAGGTCCTTCCGCTGGCATTTTTTCAATAACTTGTTTTAAAATCCTAATACTTTGTTTGATTTCAGCAAACTTGATGTGAATTCTTGTAAGTGCATCGGAATACGTTGCAGTTGGTACATCAAATTCTACTTGGTCATACCTTGCATAAGGTTTTACTTTCCTAAGATCATATGCTACGCCAGTAGCACTTCTCATACCGATTCCAGTAACACCTAAATCATGAACCACTTCTTTAGGTAACATGATATTGTCTTTGGTTCTTGCATGAATCACAGGATGTTTTAAAAGCAATTCCTCAAAATCTGGTAATTTCTTTTCAAGTGATTCTAAGTACACTGATAACTCCTCTAAGAAATTCTCAGGTAAATCTTTTCTAACACCACCTGGCATAATGTAAATATGGTAAACTCTAGCACCCGTTAATTTTTCAAATAAATCCAAGATTAAATCTCTTTCAGCAACAGCCCAGTACATTGAAGTATAAAGACCGGTTGGTCCACCAATGCCGCCTAAAGCGAAGAGGTGAGTGGCAACTCTAGCCATTTCTAAGATCATCATTCTAATCCAATGTGCCTTTTCGGGTACTTCTATGCCTGCAAGTGCTTCAACGCCCATAGCAAAAACCATTTCATTGATATCTGGTTCGATAACACAAATTCTTGGAATAAGTGCTGTATTGCTCATCCAGAGTTTTCTTTCCATTAATTTTTCAAAGCCACGATGTAACATACCTGGCATTGGTCTCGCTTTTTTGATGAGATCCCCATCGACATACATCTGAACACTGTAGTTACCATGCATACCTGGATGCTGTGGACCTAAAAACAGTTTGACTTCTTTTAGTTTATTAACGTCCATTACTCGCCTCCAATCTTACGTGGAAATTCAGTTCGGTATTTTCTCATACCATACTTCATTTCAGAGTATGCTTCTGGATCAAAATCTTTTTTCATAGGTCGATCCGCTTCCCAAAGTTCTAAGAATAAGTGTTTGAAGGAATCTTCATTACCATCAAATTCTACACCAAAGAATTCATGTACATCTCTTTCGTAGTATTTAACACCAGGATAGATATGTTCAATGGTTCTAAATTTAGGATTGTCTCGATCTAGTGACGTTC
Source organism: Peptostreptococcaceae bacterium (assembly GCA_013619035.1). Next base: position 8,224 of record JABXKX010000436.1, on the reverse strand, counting down.
TGACTAAAGCGTGAATACCACTGTCCCAATTCATTAAAATATAAACCAACTGGAATTCATTTTTATCAATCCAATCGATGCAAGTCAGAAGGCTTAATTGACCAAAGCCAATACTTTTCATAAATGCCAATACATCTAATAATTGATCATTTCTTACATCAAAGATCAGTTCCATTTCTATGGGTTCTTCAAATTTTGAGATTTGATAGTGTTTATTCAATAATCCTTTTAAATTACTCATGGAATTCGTCATGTACAAACACCTCCCCAACAGCTTTCATTTGATTGGCTTTATATTGATCATAGTTTTTCTTATATCTCTTCCAGCCATCGACTTCGTTATTTCTTATTTTAATTTGTAATTCATTAAATGCATTCATAATCGCTTCTGGTCTAGGCATACATCCTGCGATGTACATATCTACTGGCAAGTAATCATCTAATTTGTTGATGGTTGCATATGAGTCAAAGTAAATACCACCATTGATTGTACAAGAACCAAATGCCACGATGTATTTAGGATCTTGCATTTGTTCATATGAGTAAATTACTCTTCTAAGTGTCTTAACACTTAAATAACCTGTAATTAATAATATATCAGCTTGACGAGGCGTTGCCATTGGGCCCATACCTAAACGTTCCATATCGAATCTTGAAGTCATTGTTGGAGGCATTTCAATTGCGCCACAACCGGTACAATACCACATCATCCATATTGAACGACCTCTAAAGAAGTCACCAAGTTTTTCCCATGCATTGATTTCTACTTTATCACCTATAGCCATTTTGTAACCCCCCATCCTGTGAATATAACAATAAATCCTTGTATAAGTGCTGCAGCCAATGGAAACTTGTAGAAGAAGACAACAGCTTGATCAATTTTGAATCTAGGCATAATACCTGATACAAGGTTTGCGAATGTATAAACGACAAAGTACTTGATACCGAATTCTAAGAAGGTAGCACCACCACCGAAGAATAAGTTTACAATTAGAGAGACTTCTATAAACGTTGAAAGGTCATGTAAGATAAATAACATTCCTAAATGTTTACCACCGTATTCCACCATTGGTCCAGAAGCAATTTCAGCTGGAGCAATAAATGAGTCAAATGGTTTTTTACCTAACATACCTTGCAGTGATATAAGACCTACAATTGTACCTAAAGGCATTCGAAATAAGTTCCATCCAAAAACACCTAAGTTTTGTTGAATTTCAGCTATTTCACCAATAGACGCTGTGTTAAAGCTATAAATCATTGTCACAACAACAATCATAAAGGGTACTTCATAAGCCAACATATTGGTAAGTGCTCTACTAACACCAATACTTGCCCAAGGATTACCTGAGCCTGAAGCACTCATTGCCATACCTAACATACCAACAGCTAACACATATGTTATGATAAATATATTGTCGGTATTTGGAAAGGCTCTGAAGTTAGCAATTGGAATAAAGATAACCGTTGCCATAATACCACCTAAAGCCATAATCACACCAAAATCATAAATCCAACCATGTGAGATAGATGATTTGCTAAGTGCTTTAAAAATATCAAGAAATTGTTGGTACCATTTAGGACCACGTCTTTTTTGAAGTCTTGCCATAATTTTTCTATTGATACCAGTAATTGATGTTTGGAAAGCAAATGCTCCAAGTACAAACAAGAATGCCGCTACGAAATTCATAATTGTCATGATAGAACACCTCCTAAAGAAACTGTGGCAATAAACAGAATAATCCATAATAATGTTGTAGCTGGTTTAACACTCATCATCAAGTAATCAACAAATAAGCCAATCTCTTTGAGTTTTAAAGAAAGTTTACTGTAAAGTGTTAGAGTTGATGGGTGATTTTCATATAATCTTTCAAATGGTGCATAAAAGTCATGTGTATAATGTAATAGTTCTGGTGTGTAAATAAACTCAGCAGATGTATAAGTATCCATTAAATCTACTTTTCTTGTTTTTGGCATCAAGAGGAACAATACAAGTGCAATCAAGAAACCAAAACCGAAAATAACAAATACATGAGAAGCATCTAAATAACCATTAAAGATATCAATTGCAGTGCCTTGCATAGTGACTGCTGTAATGCCTGCTTCTACTTGAACTTTAACAATCATCTCAAGAACAAATTTAGGGAAGACACCAATAAATAATGTGATACCTGTCATAATAACCATTGGAATGACCATAAAGATTGGCGCTTCTTTTAAGTTATCGTATTTAGGAGCTAATTGTCCTAAAAAGACTGCTGCAAGTGGTCTAAACACATACATGAATGATCCGATTGAACCAAAGAATGCTGCAAAAGCAATGAATAAAAGACCTTTACTTGCTAATCCCTGAAGGATAAGCCATTTAGAGACAAAACCTGCCATCGGTGGAATACCTGCCATTGAAATAATAGCAATCAAGTAGACCGTGTAAGTGATAGGCATTCTATGAATCATACCACCCAGTTCAGAAATTTTAGTGGTACCTGTTCTATATGCAACTGCTGCTATGGTAAGAAATGCTGTAGCAGAAGCGATTGCATGAGCAAATAAGTGTAATAAACCACCAGCGAAAGTCACTTGGTCAACCATTAAAATACCGATTAAGATATAACCACCGTTTGCGACTGAAGAATAAGCCAATAGTTTTTTTGCATCGTCCTGCATAATAGCCATCAATGTACCTATAATAATACTGATAGCGCCTAGTATCATTAAGAAGTAAATTGGAGCCGGTATACCAAAGATCATCCAAGCTTCAGAAAAAGCATCATAAGCAGGGAAGAGTACCACACTGATATAAGCGACATAAGCACCCAGTTTTACAAGACCACCTGATAAAATTGGTGAGAATGTATGAGGTGCACTGCCATGTGCTAGTGGTAACCAGATATGGAATGGGTAAATACCTATTTTGGTTAAACCGGCAAAGATGAATAAACCAAATATGAATATTGCTGTCCATGTACTTACATCTAAGAGTGAAAAGGCTTCTCTAATAACCAAAGAGCCTGTTAATTTATAAACCCATAATATTGCAAATAGGGTTGCCATTGATCCTATAGAACTCACAACATAATATATATATGCTGATTTTCTAGACTTACCTAACGGTATGATAAATGCTGATGTCCATACAACCAATTCCCAAAATACAAAGAAAGTAATAAAATCTTTTGCAAAGAATAGTCCTACAGAACCGGCTAACGATAATATGTACAACATGGTGTATGTATTTGGATATAGATATTTGTCCATGAAATAAATATTATAAAAGGCACTCATACCATAGGTTAAGCATAGTACGAAGGCAAAATACCAACCGATTTGAGTGAGCTCAAATGAAAAATACAAGAACTCATGTGTTGATCCTATTTGATCGTTTATACCAAATAACATAAATAATGCTGTAAGTGATGTTAGAACCGTTAACCAAGCACCCAGTTGTTTGTTAAGTTGTGTGATGAAGTATCCGGCAATACCACCAATAATGAGTAGCATTAAAATATTGAGAAGGTTCATTACATACCTCCTTTCATATCGATAAGGTATTCAGTGTGTGTATCATTTAATAGTGGTTGATCGAGTACTGTGTCACCAAATTTTTCTGGTAGGATACCAGCGGTAAATAGAATAAGTGATAAAACACACATAGCCACAACCATACTTAAAGAATAAGACGATGGTGCTTTTTCATATGGTGCAATCGCCTGACCTTCATCACCAGGATGCCATAATAAAATATTAAGTTTCATTAAATAAGCACCTTCTACAATTGTAATGATCAAAATTATTGCTGGTAGAAGTAAGTTCACATCAAAGAGTCCAATAATCGTATTGACTTTTGCATAAAATCCTAAGAATAAAGGTAAACCAATCAGTGAAAATGATGAGACTGTAAAGGCGATCCCCAATGTTTTATGATTGTGGAACTTTCCTTTTAACTTATCAAGTTGTTCATCTTCTTTTGAAAGGTTATCTGCTATAGAAAACATAACCAGTTTTGAAATACCATTATTGATGATGATCAAAACAGCTGGGAAGATAAAGCCCGTAATCATTAGAAGTGTTACCAAACCACCTTGTCCGATACTTGAATACAAAAGAATTTCTTTCATCGTTTTACCATTAAATGCTGCAAGCTCTCCAGTGATGAGAGTCACTACTGCAATAATAATAATCATGTTATAGAAAAATGTATCAATGTATACAGCGTTGATGATTCTTCCGAATGTAAAGAGTATGGTAGATGCAATAATAGATGCCATGATACTTCCTACAAGTCCATTTGCATTTTTATAAACATTTTTTACCCAGCCATTCATTGGGAATAGTTTGCTTTCTACTGCAAGTCCTACAAAGATCAGTAGAAGGGGTAGCATCACATTTGCTGAGTGATTTAACTGCTCAGAAATGACTGATAAATTTAGATTTCCAAATTGCCCATAGAGTAAAATGACACCCAGTAAATAGAGCCCTGATCCAATAGATCCGATAATAATATAATGGAAAGTATCGTAATATTTTTTGGATTGAGTCGTTAAGATATAAGCAGAAATGGATGTGATTTCTAAGAAAACAAATAGATTGAATAAATCACCTGTTAACAGTAAACCATTCACACCGGCTAATAGTGTTAAAAGTACAGTGCTATATTTTTTAGTTGATTGATAGTGACTGAAAACAGTGAATAAGAATAACACGTTAATCAGTACAACAGCAACCATACTGTATTGATCTAAAACCAGTGTAATACCAAAGGGTTTTGAAAAGCCACCAATCATGTATTCGCCTTGTTCAATAAAGAACAATAAACCGACATTTACAATGACACCTAAATAGAGTAATTTGTCTTTATGACTTTTAACTAACATAGAAAGAAAAGCAAATAAAAGTGGTAAAACAATTAATAATACAATGTATTTCATTCTACTTTACCTCCTATTTCATTGATTAAATACGTCCCATAAGTCTTATGTATTTTTTTAGCGACAACCAGTGCCACGGCAGTTAATCCAAATCCAATAACAATAGATGTTAATACAATAGCTTGGGGAAGGGGATCAACAAAATCTTTAACATTATTATTTCTTGTAAGAATTGGAACAATACCGTTTGATCGATAACCAATTGTAATAATGAATAGATTCAATCCAACTTCAAATACATTGAGCCCTACAATCATTTTTATAATATGTTGAGTTGTTAAGAGACTATATAAACCTAATAATATAAGAACAACAGCTGCTATATTAATCACATTCAGCCTCCTCTCTTAGAAAATCAGTAATGATACTGATAAGTTCTGATCCTACCTTTAAACCAATAAACATATAGAGTATTGGAATAATACCAGCACTTGCAAGTGTTCCGATCATGCCAGTATCCATGTAATTGCTTAGGAAATAACCTGAAACTGAAATACCAACCAATCCAAGTATGATAAAAATAGTACCAGATAAACCTTCTAAAAGTTTAAATTGTTTGATACTTGGAATAAACTGTGGATCACTTATTGCCATTAGTAACAGAGCAGCAGCAATCATGGCGCCACCTTGGAAACCGCCACCAGGAGATAAATGTCCATGTGTGATGATATAAACACCAACAATAATAACGATTGGTAAAATAATTTTTGATCCGACTTTTAGGATAAATCCACTTTTAGATCGTTTGGCAAAATTCTCTGAACTACCCAGTAGTAAAGAAACACCAAGAGCGGCAATAAATAAAACTGTGACTTCGCCAAGTGTATCAAAAGCACGATACCCTAAAACAATATTTGTAACAGCATTTGCAGATCCTAATTCTAAGTTATCTGATCTACCAAAAGAAACATCATTATTTTTTTCAGTCACAGATTGAGTAACATAAGCTCCTGAAACGGTTTGATCCAAACGTGTTTCGCCATAGTCTGGGATTATATTATTATCCATAACATAAGTCATCGTAAGAAATGCAAGAACTGCTATGAGTAATAACGCTAAGACATTCTTCATTCTTGATCACCTACCTTTTTAAGCTTCTTGTATGTAAACAAGAATAGGAAAGTTATAAGACCTGAACCAATGACAACTTCTGTTAAAGCAACATCTGGTGCTTTTAATAAAACATAAGCAAGAGATGCAATCATACTTAAAGCTGATAAATAAATAATGGTTTTAACAATACTTTTACTCATAACAATCAATACACCAAATACAATAAGGAGCAGACTGGTTACAATCTCAAGATAATTCATTAGATCCATCTTTTACCTCCTCTGTATAGAAATCTTTTAGACCATCTTCTTTCATGCCAATAGGCTTTAAGCCACTCTTATAAGCTGCTTTTAGAATCGTTGAACTGCCTACTGGATTGGTAATGGCAACAAAGACTAGAATTAATATTAGTTTTGGAGCCCAACTTGGGAAATAGAAACAGGCTGCTATAAGCGCTGAAAAAGTACCAAGTGTTGTTGCTTTAGTACCAGCTTGTGCTCTGTTGTAGACATCTGGCATTCTAAGTAGTCCTAAACCACCAAGAGCGTAAAAAAGACCACTGATTATAAGAAGTGCATCACCAATATATTTCATGATCTCACCTCCAAGAATTTAGCGAATACAATTGTTTCTAAGAAGCCTAAAATACTGTAAACAATTGCAACATCTAAGTAAAGTTCGTTTTTACTCATCACAGCGATGATAACTAGAATACCGATGATACAGACGTTGATGACATCAAGACTTACCACACGGTCAAATTGAGTAGGGCCTTTAATCATTCTGTAAATGGAAAAGAGAACACCTAATCCAATTAAGGTAAAGAAAATTATATTAATCATTAAATATCCTCCTTAAAATGGTTTCGAATTTATAGGATATATGTTTTTGATACTCATCATTGGTTTGTCCTTTGATGTAAATCCAGTGGACGTAAACAAACTCGTCATCTGCATCAATTGAAATGGTACCTGGAGTTAACGTAATTGAATTGGCTAAAATTAGCTTGCCATAATCATTTTTAATCTCCGTAGGCACCTTAACAATCGCAGGATTGATAGGTAACTTTGGGTCGAGAACTCTTTTGGCAACATCAATGTTGGCTTTAATTAGTTCTATAAATAGTATTGGGATGTAAATGATAATAAATGAAATAATTTTTGGAACTGAAAGGATGTTGAACTCTATATTCAAGTAATTGGTAAGAATATAGGATAAAAAAATACTTATGATACCACCTAAGATGAGTTCTTCAGTTTCTATGCCTGCCATCATAATCCAAATGATAAACATGACTAAGCATAACGAAATGAACTTTTTCAATTTGACCTCCTTTAGCAATTGAGTGTTTTTTCTTTCACATCATTTTGTAAATCTTTTAACAATAAATGCATTAAATTAATGACATCTTCATCGATAACATTGTATTGAATCTCTACGCCGTTTCTATGACCTTCGATGATGTTGTGAGATTTTAGTTTGGATAAATGTTGTGAAATAGTAGACTGAGGTGTTTCCATTCTCTTTGTTAATGTAGTGACATTACAATCCTTTGTAGTCATCAAACAGTTGAGAATACAAAGTCTCATAGGATGTGCAATCACTTTTAACATCTCAGATTTTTTTGTTAACAATTGAATTTTCTTTTGATCTGGCAATCGGTCACCTCCTATATATCCATATATTCAAATATTTAAATATATGGATATATAAATATTACCACACAAATAGTCAGAAAAATCACAATATTTTGAAAAAGGTTGTTTTTTTATTATTTGATATTGAGAATCATTACATAAAAATAAAAAACCACCGAATAATTTCGGTGGTTAATTGATATTTTCTGATATAAGGTTTACTTCTTCTGAGTCTTGAAGCAGTAATCCGATTAATGATATGATTTCTGTATTTGATATAGAGTAGGTGATTTCCACACCCTTTCTTTCTCCGACGATGAGACCTGCCATTCTAAGTTTAGACAGATGTTGTGAGATGGTTGATTGAGGAGTATTCATTTTTTCAACTAAATGAGTTACATTACACGATTCATCGATTAAACAACTTAAGATACATAATCTCATTGGATGCGCAATGATTTTTAGTAGTTCAGATTTTTTTGTGAGTATTCTCTTTTTCAGTAGTTGATCCATAGGCGTCTCCTTTACTCTAGTATCATACCATATTATTAAGCTATTTGAACACTTAGGTGGTTAGTTTATAAAAAAATAATGTATATTATTGACATA
>JABXKX010000128.1 GCA_013619035.1 Peptostreptococcaceae bacterium | reverse complement strand
TTATCAAAGTAGCATATACTTGTGGAAATCTCTAATACAACCGAAAAATGGGTATAAATCCTGTCGGTACTAAGCTAAATAATATGAAAGTAAGTTGGGGATTAATGCCCCACCCTCTTATGTGAGCAGAGTTGTAATGACTACTGCTCTTTTTTATGTCCTAAAATAGGGTGTAATACTAGATTGTTGAAAGGATGTGGTAATTATAAGCGTTGAACATTGAATTAAAGAGTGTGTTTCATTAGGAATCAAACTACGAATTAACTAGGAGGAAATGATTATGAAAAACTTGAAAGAACAAAAGGCAGTTAAAAGAATTAAGAAGGCACAAGAAGTGATCGCTAAGATAGAAGCATTAAAGGCTAGGGTGGAACTCTCTACAAAACTAGATCTAGAAACAACTGGTGATGTAATTTTGTTAAAGATGTATCAACAACAACTTGATGAACTATCAGAGGGAAACGTTCAAACAGAATCTAATAGTGTACTTAGTAATATCAGCAACTACGGTCAAGAGAAAGTGATAGATGGTGTATTGATTAAAACCAGTAAGTCGGTTGTAGATGTAAGTGCCGCAGTGGTAGAAAACTCTGGGGTATTAATTGAATCGCTAGGTGTATGTGTTGTTGATACCGGTGCATCGATAGTTAAAGCGGGCCTTAAAGGTATCCGAGATATTACGTCGTTTACTTCAAGTACTGTACGAGCATCTGGTGATACAATTATTGATACAGGTGGTGATTCTTTGAAAGGATTGTTTAAGTTGATTGGTAAGTAGTAGTTGTGATGAATGTAACACAATATACATTTTGTTACCTATCAATATTGCTACAATCGAGTAATAGACACATTTGCAATATGGGCCATGACTGAGAGTAACATATCGGTTGTGGCTTTTACTTTCTATGTAACATAATAGTTGAAAATTAAGGAGGCAATTATGAACTATGTACAGCCAATTAGGGATCTTCATATGATTGAAGTAATGAAAGTTGAGTTACACAAGAGAAGTCTAAGAGACTACCTTTTATTCGTTGTTGGAATCAATACTGGTCTAAGAATCTCAGATATTTTGAAATTGAAGGCAATCGATGTTTCCAACGTTAGCCATATTACAATCATAGAAACTAAGACTGGAAAGAGGAAGAGGTTTCTTGTTAATAGTAATCTTCAACATGAGTTTAAGACATACACACGTGGAATGAAGGATGATGAATATCTTTTCACATCACGTCATCATTTGAATAAACCAATAAGTCGCGTACAGGCATACAGGATACTAAATTCTGTTGCTGCTACTGTTGGTCTTACGGAGGTAGGCACACATACACTGAGGAAGACGTTTGGTTATCACTTCTATCAGAAAACTAAAGATATTGCCCTATTGCAGAAGTTATTCAATCATTCTAGCCCTAGTGTGACGTTGAAGTACTTTGGAATTACTCAAGATATGATGGATGATGCAATGGAAGAATTTACATTGTAAAGACATGATGAGTGATAAGCAAATATAGCAATAAATGAATTGCTGTTGATTAAGAATAAAGGAGGAACGGTTATGTATCAAAATACTACTTCACTATCGGATAAGGAATTGATGAAGTTATTAGTTCGAGAATCACGTGGAGCTACAATGGACTCATTGTTTGAGGGGAAATCACTACCCGATATCATTTACAATACAACCCAGAGTGAGTTAATGTCTGTTGATGGTATAGGTCCAAAAACAGCAGATAAGATACAAATTATACAGGAGTTAATCAAGCGGTTGGTCATAAACAACTACAATGTACAAAGGATTAAGATAAGCTCTCCAAATGATATCTATAAGATGATGAAGCCGATAATAGGTTACCTAAAGCATGAAGAGTTTCACATATTGTTGTTGAATACTAAGAATGTTGTTGTAGACACTTTTATGGTTTCTAAAGGTTCATTGAATGCATCCATAGTTCATCCTCGTGAAGTATTTGGTTATGTACTTAGACATGGTGGAATTGCAAATATCATATGTGTTCACAATCATCCTAGTATGGACGTTCAACCATCAAGAGAAGATGAAAGTATTACTAAAAGACTTGTTGATGCTGGTAAACTGATTGGTATAAAAGTACTTGATCACATTATTGTTGGAGACACTTACTATAGTTTTAAAGAGAATGAATTGTTGTAGCCCTTGGTGACGTATTAAACGTTAATGAGGGCTTTTGTCGTTTTTGAGTAGAAAGGAAGGTCGTTATGAACCGTATACAATTCAATAAGCAACTGAGCTTCATCATGAAATATGCACACAAGCTTTATCGAGAATCAGATGTGAAATCATTCTCTGAAGCTTTATGCCTTTCATGGGCAATAATGCGTAGTGAAGTACATCGAAAACATACAAAGGTGAGAGGAATCTCTTATCATCAAAATACATTAAATGAACTGCTTCATCATAAATTATGCCAGTATAGAGTTGAGGCTGTGAGAGAGCATTCAAATCCCTATGATCCAAATGCTATAGTTGTTATGGCTAAAGCTAGTATTGGCCAAGAGACTTATACCCTTAAGCTAGGGTATTTGTCAAAGAACGTTGCAGAAGCTGTAAGCAAGTTGCTTAACCTTGGTGCTGTAATTCATATCATACAATCTAATATAACTGGACATAAACGTCCTGGGGGTAAACTTGGTCTTAATCTGACCTATGTGATTTCTACTACACCTAGATGATATTTTACCTATATGTACACTTTCTACCTCTGGTGTAAGTTCTACCGATGTTACTGACGGTTGAATGTGATCTAGTGACTCGGTTTTAGATGTTTGATCACTAACATCAGGACTCATTAAGATTGACATAATATCCTAATCAAATGAAGGGTTTGTGATTGAGTTGAAGAAATAATCCCTGTAAATGTTACCGCCTTTATGATTCTTAATCAGTTTCTGTTGGTCATCCGGTAACATCGCAATAACGTTCTCTTCAAGTGAAAGTGGCTTTAAGTCTCTGCGATAGGTAATGTAATGGTAGCCAGTTTCTAGAATGATCTTCTTATGTTTACTAATACGGTCTTTACCAATCTTTTTATAACGTAGGGGGTTGTTGATGTACTTAAGAGTATCAATAACATTCATAGTGATTGTATCACTATGTCCAAGTTCTTTAACAGCTGCTATCAGTTTCTTTGTTGTCGTAACTGGTCTATCTAAGTGAAGCAGTGATATAACATTACTTATGTCTCTAACTTGCCTACTATAACTGAAAAGTTCTTCAACTGTGAAGAAACAGTACTCGGCTGTTGGTTCATCAGCATTCAAGATGTTGGGGTTACAAATAACATTCTGGCTGACAATCGCTTCTCGCTTGTTAAGTCGTTTAACTGTCTTCTTGTCATAAAATATCTCTACACGTAGAACTCTATATCCAAGGGGTAGATTAATGAACTCAGAGTGATTGTAATCAATTCTTGGGAGATTATACTTTGCCTCAATGTCCCGTTTGTGTTTTAGCTTGTCATATATCTTGACATTGGTATGGCTCTTTCCTAATGACTTACCACTGTGAAAATAGATTGTACCTTTATCAACATAAGTAAGGTCAATCTTCTTGTATCTTATCGAACATTTAGATATAACTTTCAACCATGCAATCATGTCCTGTTCGTGGATTATGAAGTCAGCAAAGCACTCATATTGATAGACATTCCAATATCTTATAAGACCAATGTCATTAAGGTCGATGATCCCATCAAGCAAAGAATTTAGTCGTTGGTGCAGTTCCTGTAGGTTACACGCCCATATGGATGCAATGTTGTCACAGTGATAGAGTTTAGCTAGATTAAATCTAATCTTGAGTATTCTTTTACCAAAGAGATTGGGAAAGTAAAGGAGATCAATACCATTATGCGTTAGTGTATAACCACAAACACCTTCTTCAACTATTCCCATCTCAAAATACTTCCAACCAGAAGTTGGTATCGGCTTATTAAGTTCTGTTCCTATCTGAATTCTATCACATGCCATTTACTACACATCCTATTTAGTCTTATTGCTAGTTATATCAATGGTTATACAATCTTAATTACATTAAAATCTAAGTAAAGTTAACGTATTGTTATTAGAGTATCGAAGTGAATTGAAACTACAATTGCATCGCATATTCTTTTGCATCATGAATCCGCTGTATATGTGTAATTAAATCATCTACAAACTCATCAGAAACAGAGTGATTGCTATGTTCAATTAATGATTTGATCTGAGCTTTGAGTTCTGCAAGCACTTCTCCTGAAAATTGATACTTGTGAGTTTGATACAAACACTCAAAGGCATCCGTATATTGATGTTGAAGCCTAGACGTTCCAATCAAGTTATTATGATCAGATATCAGATTTAGGTTTCCTGTAATATGTGTGACTTCAACAGTTGAGATGTTGATTAACTCATTTAATGTGCAATCAAAGATTCCGCAGATTTCCTGAATCCTATCAAATGTAACTGATGATTCACCTCTTTCAAGCTTGCCGTATGAAACTCTTGATATTCCAAGAGCCTCTGCTATTTCTTGCTGTGACTTTGTGTTTCTTTTACGCATTGTTGCGATATTCTCGTGTATTTTCATCTTCTCTACCTCGTTTCATGTCTTCTTGTACTGTTTATACTATTGTACCATAATCCATCGAAAGTGACAATCTTGGATTAACAAAAGATAACTTTGAAGATACATTTAGTCTTGACAGTGGGATTTAAAGGGTGTAATATAACATTCAAGATCACTCAGTCAACTCAGTGGCACTAAATAAAGTGTAGGGAGGTCTATTTGTTCAGTCAGCTTCACAAGAGAGTGTTGTAGCATCCTGCATTGCTTAATGATATGAATAAGACCTTAAACAAAACAAAATCAAAAGGAGGAGTGTATGTCTAATCAATTATTTGTAACTGCTGCTGAGGCTGGTAATATGCTAGGAGGGATATCGACTGCGTTAGTGTATAAACTTGTGAAAGAGGATCGACTAAAACATCTGAAAATCGGACGTCGTATCGTGATACCAGTAACTGCAATTCATGCAATTTTAGATAATCAAGTGAAATCGTTGTAACTAGATAACTGGGAGGTTAAATCATGAGAGATAAAGGAAGATCGAATGGTGTAGGAAGAGTATGGTACAACAAGTCAACTGGTAAGTGGAGTGGATCAGTATTGCTTCGATATGACGAGAGAACAGAGCATCAGCTTCGCAGAACAATTGATGCTGATTCTAAAGATGAGTTACAAGAGATTTTGATTCGCTTTAGAGAAACCAATCCACCTGTATTTATGTACTAGATGAAGGGAGAACATTATGTATAGAAGTTACTATAGTTGTGTGCCACCATAGGAGTTTAAGTATATTGAACATACTTATGGAATATGAAAGGAGAGAATTATGGCTAAAGCAAGAAAGAAAGGTAATGGAGAAGGTTCTATAGTTGAGGATAAGAAACGTAGAAGATGGAGAGGGTATCTCTCAGTTGGATATGATTCTACTACTGGCAAAGTTAAACGAAAGACTTTTTCAGGTAAAACAAAGGCAGAAGTGCGTGATAAGATGGCTGCGTTTAGTAATGAACTGAAGGATACTCCATTATTGATTGAAAATGAGAACACAACTGTTCGTGAATGGATTAAGATTTATCTAGAAGTCTATAGAAGGGGTAATGGTAAAATTAGACTGAATACACTATATACTTACGAAAGTTATGCTGAGTTGCATATATATCCTCATTTGGGTGATATTAAGTTGAGTAAGTTAACAACTACCAAGATACAGATGCTCTATAATCATCTCTATAAAGATGGTCATACAATCAAAGAGGGTGGTCTATCTCCTAAGACAGTTGATCGTATTCATGCTTTAATTAGTGGAGCGTTAAACCAAGCGGTTGATTCAGGAGTGATTTCTAAAAATGTAGCAAGAGCTACAGAACGGAAACGTTATAAGGCGAATCATATGCCGCCATTTAAACTAGAGGATATACAAAAGATAATGGAATATGCTCGGGATGAATGGATATATCCAGCAATACTGTTAGATGTTTTTACTGGTCTCCGCAGAAGTGAACTAATTGCAATTACCTGGAGTGACGTAAATTTCGAGGAGAAGACTATTCAAATTAATAAGGGATTTACTATTCAAGCAGATAGAAAGTCAAGCACCACTAATCATGATTTTGGGCTGCCAAAAACTCTTGAATCAGAACGAGAAGTACCTATCAATGATGAGGTGATTGAAGCGTTGAAGAAACGTAAGCGTCGTCAAAATGAAATTGCACTATCAGTTGGTATTAAAGATTATAATCCTTTAAACTTAGTGTTCGCTAAAAAGGATGGAACCCCAACAACACCAAGCAGTTTTTCAACTACATTTAAACGTATCATGAAGTTAGCTGGGTTGACTGGTGAGGATTTAAAAGGAGGCATCCATAGAATGAGACATTCACTTGTAACTATAAGTCTCCGAAATAATGCAAAGATTGAGAATGTACAGAAGATGATGGGACATAAAGATCCTGCAACAACTCGTAACATTTATAGAGAAGTAACTATCGAAGATAAAGCAGAGACTCAAGATATCATGGAAAAAGCACTGAAAGTAGGTGTTTAATATGGCTACTACACCCACGTTACACCCAAATGTGAATATGATAATATAAAGAACCCGCCTTAACTGTTGGTATTACAGTGAAAGCGGGTTTTGTTATGCTCTTAATATGGGTGATTCTATTTATACGTTAAATCTGAATAAAAGAACATCTCCATCTTTTACGATGTATTCTTTACCTTCAAGTCTTACTTGTCCTTTTTCTCTGGCAGCAGCCATAGAACCGTTTGATTGTAAGTCTTCAAATGCTACAGTCTCTGCTCTGATAAATCCTTTTTCGAAGTCTGAATGAATTTTACCAGCTGCACCAGGTGCTTTAGTACCACGTTTGATTGTCCAAGCACGAACCTCTTGAGGTCCAGCAGTTAAGAATGAGATTAACTCAAGTAAATGGTAACTAGATTTGATTAACATATCTAAACCTGATTGCTCTAATCCTAATTCACTTAAAAACTCTTTTTTATCTTCATCGTCTAATTCTGAAATTTCTTGTTCTATTTTAGCACAAATAACAACAACTTCTGCATTTTCAGTTTCAGCATGAGCTCTAACTTCTTTAACAAAGTCATTTTCAAAGTTACCATCTGCAACATCATCTTCAGAGATGTTTGCACAGTAAATGATTGGCTTAAATGATAAAAGGTTAATTGTTTTTACAAGCTCTAATTCATCATCCGTTAAGTCCATTGTTCTAGCTGAAAGACCATTGTCTAATGTTTCTTTAATTCTTTCTAATAACTCAACTTCTTTAGCTAATACTTTATCAGTTTTAGCAGCTTTTTTAGACTTAAGAATTCTTCTTTCAAGCATTTCTGCATCTGAGAAGATTAACTCAAGATTAATTGTTTCAATATCACTTTCAGGTCCTATTTTTCCATCTACGTGAATAACGTTATCATCTTCAAAACATCTAACAACGTGAACAATTGCAGCTACTTCTCTGATGTGTGATAAGAACTTGTTTCCAAGACCTTCACCAGTAGAAGCGCCTTTTACTAAACCAGCAATATCATAAAATTCAATTGCAGTTGGTAAAAGTTTCTTTGAATCATACATATCTCTCAAAATGTCTAATCTATGATCTGGTACTGTTACAACACCCATGTTTGGTTCGATAGTACAGAATGGGTAGTTAGCAGCCTCTGCACCAGCTTTTGTAATGGCATTAAATAATGTACTTTTCCCTACATTAGGTAAACCAACGATTCCTAATTTCATATATATACTTCCTCTCTTATCTGACCGAAGTCAGTTTATTATCAACATACAGCAGTTATTATACCCTATATATGTGTCAATTTCAACACATTTAAACGCTAAACTATTCTAGTGAAATCTGTTATAATAACATAGAAGAGTTGTTATGAACAATTGATATCTCAAGGGACTATATTTTTAGGAGATGCTTCGAAAAATCCCTAATGCAAGGAGAACACATGATGCAAGATATGGAATCAGCTCAGCTGAGTAATAGACTCAAACTGTATATGATTCAATCCGATAAATTCAAAACGGATTTAATTGGTATCTACATAAAAAGAAGATTAACAAAAGAAGAAGCAGGACTAAATGCTTTGTTATCTCGTTTGTTTATAAGAGGGACAGAGACATTTGATACAACCAAAAAACTAAATATTCACTTAGAATCATGTTATGGCATGATTTTAGTTTCTGATGTTGTAAAGTATGGAGATCATCACATTTTACAACTGAAACTTCAGTTTCCTGATGCGAAACACATTCTAGACAAAAATATCTTTGAAGATGCATTAGAAATACTGCATGAGATACTCTTTCATCCTTTGGTTAAAAAGGGCCGTTTTAATCAAGCTTTTTTTGATCAAGAAAAAAATCATTTGATTGATGAAATTAACAGTAGAGTTAATGATAAGATGTCGTATTCTATTGAAAGATGTATAGAATGCATGTATGAAGATGAAGAC
>JABXKX010000456.1 GCA_013619035.1 Peptostreptococcaceae bacterium | reverse complement strand
AAGAGACAGTTACTGTTCTTCCTCTGTGATCTGTAACAGTAACAGGTCTATCTAAAGTATCTAGTACGGTCACCATTTCACCATCTCTAGTTCTTACGGTGTTATAATCATCTCCGTATGTATACTCTATGATTTCATCTTCTTCAACTTTAACAACTCTCCCTGAAGCATCATAAACATAACTGGTTTCTGTATCACCATTGAGTTTGATCACTTGACCAAGTGCATCTCTTTCAAAGGTTGTTGTTTTGTTGTTTTCAATGACTGTATCAGCAAACCTGCCTGAGAAAGTGTAAGTCTTCTCATACCCTGGAGATGAAATCCTTATAACTCTTCCAGTACTGTCGTATTCATAGATATGGTCATTAATAGACGTTTCACCATAAAGATTGTAAGTGAAGTTTGTTTTTTCACCTTCAGCTGATGTTTCTTCTGATAATCGACCAATGACATCATATACATATGTTGTCAAACGACCCGAAAAGTCTTTGGACGTTAAATAACCATAAGAATCATACTCAAAACTTGTTGTGTCTCCAGCCTTGTTAGTAACACTCGAAACCAAACCCATCCCATTGTATGTAAAAGTCTCCGTACCTAACTTATCTTTTTTTGTTTTTAACTGTCTATTTTCATAAACATATGAAGTTGTACCCAGTTCATTTGATTCTGTTATTAGAAGTTCATCTTCATAAGTATAAGTCGTTTCTCTAGCAAAAATATCTATCTTCTTTACCAGATGATCCTCTTCATACTCATAAAAAACAGTACCTGCTTTTGAGGTTTCTTCGATTAAACAATCATCAGAATACACATAAGTATAAACATCACCCAGTCTATCGGTGTATTCAACCAAATGATCATCAGAATATTTAAACCGCTCAGTACCACCATTTACATCCGTAACAACAGTTTCTGCACCATATGAATAAGTATAAACGACTTCATCATCTACTGTCGCTGTTGAAATTTGATCACCAGAATAGATAAACTCACTTGTAAAACCCTTTTCAGTAATACTTGTCAATTTATTGTTTGTATAGCCATAAGCTGAAACCATACCGTCCAAATGACTTACTGAAACAAGTTTATTTCCAGAGTAAGTAAAACTCACTTTATTTCCCATAGGATCAATCATTTCTGATATAAAACCATTTGAGTTATACGTAATTTCAAGTCTTCTTTCACCATTTATCAGCGCTTTTAATCGACCGCTAGAATCGTACTCATAAGAAAGAGTGTTGCCAAAACGGTCTGTCCTTTTAATTAACTGACCTTCCATGACGTCATTTTCTCGCCAAGGTGCAAAATAACCGTAGTAAACCAGAACATCGCCTGTTTTTGTTGTCACTTTATATTCGGATTTAGAGATTCTCTCTAACGTATCTCCAGCAGCTGTTTTATAATGACCCTCATGTAATTTATAATTTACCATAGGATCACCATCATAAGATGTGACGTCACTATTGGTATCTTTTACAAATTCAAATGCTCTCTTTGTACCATCGATACGAACCTCTGCTATATCGTAACCTGCATACATTTTGAGTTCTGTATATAAGTTTAAATCCCATCCCTGACCAAACGCACCAACTGAATCGGATTGATATCTTGTGAGTGTTAAATCATATCCAAGAGCATCTACAAAAATATCATTTACTTCTAACTGTAATGTCCCAGTTTTTGGATCAACCATATTTTGAATTCTGCTACTAGCATTAGGACCTGTAATCAGTTCGCTAGGTCTACTCGCTAGCGGTGATGACGAACCGTCCGGCAAACTCGGCATTTGAATACCGCCACCAGTGGTTGGGAAATTTACCGATGGCGTTTGTCTATCATTTAGTAAATCCAGTACTGCTAGCGGATCATATATTGGTCTACTTTCTGCAAATGCTGGCATAATTGATTGTAATAACATCATCACAATAAGTGTTAAAGATATAATTCTTTTCTTCATTTATTCCCTCCACAAATTCTTCTGGGTATAAAAAAATCCCCATGCCTAAAGAGACATAGAGAACTCCTTATACAGTTACTGAAACTGGCTATCATACACATAAGTGCTTAGACCCTTTAGTTTTGCGTCACAAGATTTCTCTTGTTTTGCCTTTTTAGTTCGCATAAATACTTGTTTCACTTCAAAAGATTACCATATAGAACAGCCCTTGTCAACACAACCACTATAGAACAATTGTTAATTATAGTAAAATAGCATTCTTACATTTCATTGAATAAGAAACTTCTTTGACTGTTAAAAATATTGAAAATTGCATTCCTCAACCTCGATACATACTGCTCTGAAATTAACCGGAAAACATTCATTCGATTTTATAAATTAGATGTCTTCAAAAGGAAGTAATCACTCTTATTCGCTTTTATTTCTTTAGTTTGGCATCGTGTTAGTTTGATAAAAAGCGGTTTATTAAATTCTATTTTATTCGAAGACAATATACACCTTTTTTTATGCTGACCATGTGTTCTGATAGCGATTAATAAACAATACACAAGTTCTTATAACACTACTCTTTGAATGCAACATTATAAAGTGGGTATATATAGTATATAAGAGGTGATTATTATGACTAAACCTAAAAAACTAACTAAGGAAGAAGAACAGGAAATTGCCGATAAAAAAGAACAATATGAAAATTACTGTAAAGAAATCGAAGCCAAATTAAGAAAAGCAGAACGACATACATGGATGATTAAAGACTTGGATTATTTACAACAATAAATAAAAAGAGACAGTCTTTTTGTGCCGACCCCTGAAAGTTAGACCAACAATCTAATTTCCAGGAGGTCGGTTTTTTAATGGCAAAATATAGTTTTGAATTTAAACGAAAACTAGTCCAAGAGTATTTAAAAGGTGAAGGTGGATATAGATTTATATGTAATAAATATTCAGTTCCTAGTCAAGCCGTTTTGGAGCGATGGGTAGCATCTTATAATACGTTTGGTGATGATGGATTAGTCAGAAGCAGAAAAAAGCAAAATTACACTTTCGAATTTAAACTTCATGTAGTAGAGTTATATTTAACAACAGAAGTTTCATATCGGGAACTCGCTCTACAATTTGAAGTAAATAATTCGCCAATGTTATGTAAATGGGTAAACGATTACAGAATTGCAGGTCCTGAAGCTTTAATGCCTAAAACGAAAGGACGTCCATCTAAAATGTCTAAACCAAAACAAAAGAAAGAAACAAAGCAAAGTAAAAATTCTGAATCAGAATATTTAAAACAACTTGAGGAAGAAAATTTAAAACTTAGAATAGAGAATGCTTATTTAAAAGAACTGAGGAGGCTACGTTTAGAGGGAATACCTCTGAAGAAAAAGCGAGAATAATTCATAGTCTCCGAGGAAATTTCAAATTAAAAGATATTCTCGCGTATACTGGTTTTCCAAAAGCTACGTACATGTACTGGCAGAAAAGATTTGATAGAATAAATCCTGATCAAGAAATTGAAAATACAATCCTAGAAATTCGAAAAAAACATAAAGATTACGGTTATCGTAGGATTTATGGCGAGTTAAGAACTCTTGGCATCGTAATCAATAAGAAAAAAGTTCAAAGGATTGTACAAAAGCTTGGTATTCAAGTTAAATCATTTGTTAGGAAAAGTAGAAAGTATAGTTCTTATAAAGGAAAAGTTGGAGAAATCGCATCAAATAGAGTGAATAGAAGGTTTGATACAAACATAGTACATCAAAAAATTACTACTGATACAACTGAATTTAAGTATTACGAGACGAATGATCAAGGAACGCTTGTAATAAAAAAACTATACTTTGATCCATTTATGGACCTCTCTAATCGTGAGATAATAAGTTATGGTATTTCACAACGTCCTTCTGCTCAAAGCATTATGAACGCCTTAAATAGGGCCATAGAAGTAACTTCTAATTGTAAATACAGACGAACATTCCATTCAGATCAAGGATGGGCATATCAAATGAAAGCGTATACAAGAACTTTGAAAGAACATAAAATATTTCAAAGTATGTCTCGCAAAGGAAATTGTCATGATAATTCAGTTATGGAAAACTTCTTTGGTATCATGAAGCAGGAAATGTATTATGGTCTAATTTATAAAAGCTATGATGATTTGAAATATGCAATTAAAGATTACATTAAGTATTATAATGAACAACGAATTAAAGAGAAACTAGGCTGGATGAGTCCTGTTAAATATAGGATAAATGTCTTAGCTGCATAAAAATAGCGTAACAGAATTAACTGCTACGCTATAAAGTCTAACTTTTGGGGGTCACTACATTTATAAGATTGTCTCTTCTTTGTATTTACATAGCTCCTATCTTATTTCTTAATAACTCTTTATCGATAGGTTTGGACAGATAATCGGTACAACCTAAACTCATATACCTTTCCATATCTTCTCTTCTTGCATTAGCTGACAATGCAATCACATGTTTTGGTCTGTATTCACTATTATCATTAATCCAGTTTAAAACATCAATACCCGATTTAATAGGCATTTGAATATCAAGTAGTAGAACATCATACGATTTTAACAAAAGCATCTTGATGACTTCCTCACCATCTTTTGCCTCATCAATAGCAACAGAGTGATTCTGTAAAATCATCTTTACTAAATAGCGATTCTCTATAACATCTTCAGCTAACAGTAATTTTAAATCTCCTTTTGTGGTTTCGCTACTACCTTTTGTTTTATGTTCTATAAGATAATAACTTGGAATTTTATTCATGATTAAATTTAATGCCTCTAAATAGATATCATAATTGTCATCCACTTCAGGATTCATTACTACATATCTTTCAAATTCATCAAGACACGAGGCAATTTCATTGATATTCAGGTTTCCAGAAACACCTCTAAACGCGTGTAAAGCGACTTGTAATGCCTCAATGCGTTGCTCTTTTACCAAGGTCTTGATTTCGTCTACACGACCAGGTAATTTTGGTAAGAACTCCATTATAATATTTTCAATTTCAGGATCTTCAGAAATCCATGACTCAACCATAATAACAGACTCATCCATTTCATTAAGATTTATTTGTGATTCAACCACAACTGTAAAAGTTGAGCCTGTTTTACCATCTGAAATGACATGGATATCCCCACCCATGAGTTGTGCTATTTTTTTTGAAATGGCCAAACCAAGTCCCGTACCTCCATATAACCTTGTAACCGTCTCATCCGATTGCTCAAAAGGTTCAAATATTATTGATTTTTTCTCTTCAGGTATTCCAACACCTGTATCGGTCACAGCAATACTCAAAAAAGGTAACTCATAATCTATAACAACTTTGATACTGCCTTTCTCAGTGAACTTTAAAGCATTTCCCATTAAATTAATGATAATTTCCTTAATCCTAAAACTGTCTCCAAACAACATTGTTGGAACATTTTTATTAATAGTGACTTCAAATGTCAAACCCTTGTTTTTGATTTGCATTTCAAACATTGCACTGATTTGCTCCATCACGCGTCTCATGGAGTAAGGTTCATTTTCTAAGATCAATTGATGCTGTTCCATTTTAGTAATATCAAGAATATCATTAACCACATTAACAAGGTGATTAGATGCATTGATGATGATATTTAATTCTTTTTTATCCTCTATATTAGAATTACGTTCAAGTAGCAAACTAGAAAATCCTATAATAGAATTTAATGGCGTTCTAATCTCATGACTCATTCGTGCTAAAAAATTCATTTTTTCCTGCGAACTTTGAACAGCCATTTTTTTATCATTTTCTAAGTGTTCCATATAGCGCTTGATATGATCCAACATTTTGTTATAAGCTTTTTCTAACTCGTCAAACTCATCGTTTCTATTTAATTCAAGTGGTGAATTAAAGTCATTTTTTATGACCTTTTCAGTGGATGCATTAATGATCTTTAAAGGTCTGATGACTTGAAAATTGAGTACAATAAAAATAGCGATAAGTACAACAGTTTGTATCAAAATAATAGTGATAATGACATGAGTGGTGCTGGAACTCAAAAGGTTATCTATATAGGAAGAATCTAAACTGAGGTAGATAATCCCTAAACTTTCATGATCCGAAACAGGCATTGCCATTTCATAAATATGATTGTCTACATCAAAGTAACTTGCAAAGTCTTTATGATTAGTGGCAACACTTGAGACACACATATTATCCGTATATAACCCCTCTTCGCCTTCTTCACTCGAAACAATTATCTTCTGTTGACTATTACAAAATGAAACCTTCTCTATTAACTCATAAGAAACGGTTTGATTGATTAAAGCAGCTATATCGTCTTCACTATTTTCATGATGTAATAGCGTTGCAGTTGAAATTCTTAGATTATCCAGTATTAGTTTTGCCTCATTGCTAATCCTATTTTCAACAATAGAAGTAAGGACATTATTAACAAGCACTGTACTCAAAAGAGCAACAATGATTATAATTGCAATCATTAGAAAAGCAAGTTTGGATTTCATCGATTTAAATTTCATGACTTCTCCTATTTAGAAAACCTATACCCATATCCCCTTACAGTTTCTAACCACTTCGGAGATTTAGGTTCTGTTTCAATTTTCATTCTAAGCTTTCTCATATGAACGTCTACCGTCCTTGTTTCTATCGCAACAACATCATCCCAGACTGAATTTAGTAATTGATCTCTAGAAAAAATCATATTGGGATTGGTCACAAGATATAATAATAATTTAAACTCCTTAGGTGTTAATTCAAGTAAATGTTCCCCTTTTTTTACTGAATGCGTGTACGGGTTAATGCTCACATCTCCAAAACTGATCGGCATTAAGATAGATTGTTTGTCCTGTTCTATTCTTCTAAAGATAACATTTAACCTAGCAATCAATTCTCTCTTTTTAAACGGTTTATGAATAAAATCATCTGCTCCTAATTCTAAACCAAGAACCGTATCAAACTCGTCTTGTTTACTGGTAATCATGATGAGAGGGATATGTTTTCCCATAGGCAACGCTCTAATTTGTTGCAACAACTGTAGTCCATTAATGTCCGGTAACATCATATCCAGTAAACAGGCATCAACCAGTTCATCCTCAAGTTGTTTTAAAGCATACTCGCCTGTACCCGCACTTATCACCGTGAAGTTATTATTCTCTAAAATTAATTTTATCAATTCCACCATCGATGGATCATCATCTACTATTAAGACTCTTTTCATCGTTTGCTCCTTCTCAATATAATTAATAAACAAAGCGGTACAATAAATGCCAAACCATAAAGTAGTAGACCGAATTGATAAACTCTACCTAAAATCGGCACCATCTTATTTTCTTTATTTTTTAACTCATACCCCATTGTTACTCCATTCAAGATTAAATCGTAAGTCTGTCCATTTATCCGCCAAAGAGTTGATGGCGATAAATAACTATTCCACATAAAAGGCCTTTTAAAGTTATCAACAACCACAGTTTTTTTCATGTCTTTATCAAGTTGATAATAAGCAATCGAATTTATTGTTTCTTTTAGTTCAGACTGACTATAAATCAGTAGATTATCAAGTATTGTATAATCATCATATTTTTCAAGTGACAAAGAATTAATACTTAAATAACCTTCTTTTTCTTTATCACCTCTTGTCCAAAATTGCAGCATCACATAAGCAGCACCTTCAGGGACAATGGACAATTGTTCGTAATCGTTCCACTGAGATTTTTTAGATTCTTCTACTTCAAATATAAACTCAGTCTTAACGACATGATCAAATTGATCCACATAAACCAATTTACCATGACGCTTTTCAACATGTTCTGAAATTGCACGATAAGCCACTCTTAATTCCTCTTGAGCCGATACTGCTATTTTTTTACTTGAATAGATATACCAGTCACAAGAACAAGTTGGTTCATAGTGAATTGTGATTTCATCTCCCTTAAGTTCATGATTAAACATATCCATAGTGATTGTTTCACAAGGACTACATTCTTGATAATATGGTGATTCAAGTGTTGTACTAACGAGTAAACTATCACTATCAAATTTCTCGAGTGACTCAATTGGACTATAGTTCATCACATCACTTTGAAATTCAATTGCTATTGAATAATAACCCTTTTTTAAATACACGCCTGTTTCATCCAACTTGTTTTCATATCTGATCTTCTCTCTATGAATCATTTCGTATAAATAATCAGAAGATAAAGGTGTGAAGTTAATTGTTGTTGATGCTTTGACTGCATTTTCCGGATACACTGTCGTTTCATAAATTAGTGTCCCGTGTTCATCAAAAATCCTGATGATTGCATCATCTTCTAAGCGACTAAATGAAAATTGACTTTGAATCCTATAGATCTCCGACTTTAAGATCTCAAAGCTTTGAGTTGCTGTTCCTTCTTTGATGGCAAGTCCCTTCCCATAACTAAAATCAGGATTAAATCGTTCTGTTTGCATATTACCAGTCACATAAAAATCATTTTCACCTTCAAAAGTTATCAGCTGATTGGCCTCTTCAATTTGTTTTTCAAGCGGTATCTTTAATGACCGCTCCTCAGACTTTGGTAAAAAAACCAACTGATTGATACTGTTAAAGCCGCGTACATTTTTTATCATTAGCT
>JABXKX010000539.1 GCA_013619035.1 Peptostreptococcaceae bacterium | reverse complement strand
AGTCTCGTGGGCTCGGAGATGTGTATAAGAGACAGGAATTGATTCATGAAGTTTAAAGCCATTTCGATACTCTTTGCTATTTCTTCTTCGACGATTACCATTGAAGCTTCTGTTGTGCCTTCTTTAACAGTCACTCTGAAAGTTGATGTTGATACTTCTAATTGAGTAAAATCTTCACCTAAAGCTTTGATAGCTGTTTCTCTAAGCATTTTCTTTGCCGTCTCTTCTTTTAAATAGCTTTGAAATTGTTCCTGTACACTTACAATAATTCTACCTTGATCATCTGATGTGATCGATTTTATAAACATTTTTTTATCCATAAATACCTCCGATTATTATTATATCAAACTAAAAAAGAAAGTCAAAAAATCTGAGATTAAATCTTTATAAAGTAAATAAATCAATATTACTGTTGACAAGTATTCTTGTCAGTGTTACGATAATTATGACAATGATACTTGTCATAAAGTAAAATATAATTGTCAAAGGAGGAAAAATGCCTTTATATAATACGTTGAAAGTACAAAGAGCAAAACTTGGGATTAACCAAGGAGAACTAGGTAAATTAGCAGGTGTCTCTCGTCAAACCATCAGTTCAATTGAAAGAGGTGAGTATAATCCATCTATTACTTTGGTTTTAAAGTTAGCTGAAATATTTGATACAACCGTTGAAGAAATGTTTAGATATGAGGAGGATACAAATGAATAAAAAAACTATAATAAAAATGACTCTGGTGATGTTATTAGGTGGCGTTGTAGGTGCAGTTGTCTCGAGTGGATTATTCTTTATGAGTGATGGGTTTGGATATGTTTTTAAAAATATAGGTGATTTTATTATTAATGTGAGTCCCTTTCTTTATCCAGCGCTATTGATATTAATGTTTTTCCCAGCAGTCTACTTGTTTACTAAAGGTAAAAAAATGTTGCTGGAATCAAAAACTTTAGAGGAAGACGATATGGATGAATTAGAGAAGAAATCTGGAAAGTATCTAGATATGAGTATTGCCATTAACAGCGTGTATATGCTTTTAAACTTTTTACTTCTAGGAGCAACAATACAAAAGGGTAGTGATACTTATTTTATCGTATTATTTTTGTTTTTAATTAATGCCATATTGGCATCTGGAATGGAGATTGTTGTGGTTAGATTTATTCAGAAAAATGATGACCGTATAAAAGGAGATCCAACATCATTTAAATTCCATAAAGATTTTGTTGCCAGTTGTGATGAAGCAGAACAATACAGAATTTATAAATCGGGGTATAAATCTTTTCAATTTTCGAGAACTTTTACATTTGTTATGATATTAGTGAGTATTCTGTTTAAGCTTGTTTTAGATACAGGTGCTTTCCCAGTTGTATTAACCTGTTCGATAGGTTTGGCTCAAGCAATATCAGCCAATGTTTATAATTTCAAATACGCAATCAATAGGTCTTAGGAATGTTCAGATGAACATTCTTTTTTAACGAAATATAATACCTTATTGAAGATAATTTTGTTATACTAATGAAGGAATCAATTCTATTATATGAGGAGTTTATATGAATAAATATATAAAAATGGTACCAGGTCTTCTATTGGTAATACTTGTAGCGATTGTATCAAAGTTATTAGGGGTACAAATACGAGATGTTTTTGAAATTGAGACGTTAACCATCGCAATCATACTTGGCATTCTATACAACAATACGGTAGGTACACAAAAGGTATTCCACGATGGTATTAAGTTTTCACTTAAGAAGTTATTAAAAGTTGGTATTGTCTTATTAGGATTTAAATTAAATGTGGCTGCCATATTGGAATTAGGTCCCAAAGTATTAATCATGGTGCTGATTTATGTGCCTTTAACGTTAACTTTATTTATGAAACTCTCTAAGAAATTTGGGGTGAATAAAAAACTGGGAACTTTACTAGGTGTTGGTTCGTGTATATGTGGCGCATCAGCAGTTGTGGCACTAGCTCCTGTAATTGGTGCTGATGATGACGATGCTGTTGTAGCAGTTTCAATTGTAAGTGTGATTGGTGCTATTGGTGTTATTGTCTATTCTGCTATAGCAGGAATAGATGGTATCAGTGATATGACCTATGGCATATGGTCTGGGTTAACACTTCATGGTGTGGCACATGCCATTGCAGCAGCGCTTGCTAAAGGAGAAGTTGCTGGAGATATCGGTACGTTTGTCAAGATGGCAAGAGTTTTAATGTTGGTGCCAGTATCGTTATTGTTAAGTTATGCATTTAACGAAAAAGGCGAAACAAAAAAAGCACAATTTCCAATGTATGTGCTTTACTTTATCATTGCTGGTATCATCAACAGTTTAGGCATATTACCTGAGGTGATGACAAGCTTTTTTGCTAAATCAAGTAGTTTTCTGATTCTAATGGCAATGACTGCCATGGGATTATCGGTTAACTTTAAACAAGTGGCTAAAAAAGGTGCCAAAGGGTTTGTTATGGGCACCGTCTTATTTATACCACTGAGTATTACAGCGTTTGTTGTTATCTCACTTATTATTTGATAAATTCATTTTCGGTGATAATACCATTCATTTTATAATCATGAGGTTCCACAGGTACGGCTTTGATCAGTTGAAGATCAAAAGCTAGTGCTATGACTGGAACCTCTTTTCTTTTTTGATTTAAAAGTTTATCATAGAATCCACCACCGTAACCCAATCGGTAACAGTGACGATCAAAAGCAACGCCAGGTGCAAGTATAAGATCTATAGATTGATACTGGACTTGAGGGCTGTTTTCATCAGGTTCTAAGATGCCAAAATCAGATTTGATAAGATCATCTAAAGAAGAAACATAATGTATACTCAGTTCATGAGTTGTTTCATCTACTCTTGGTAAAAGCACATGACCATTATG
Organism: Peptostreptococcaceae bacterium; assembly: GCA_013619035.1. The sequence goes on along the minus strand of JABXKX010000539.1, from coordinate 5,697 downwards.
TTTGATAATATAATCCATTAAATAAGTTGTTTTCACTTCGTTTCTGAAATCCATATACACTAGGATGTTCATATCATCCTTTATGAGTTTGTTTTCGATAACTCTTTGAGTGATGGCCATACTTTTTTCAGTAACTTCTTTTTTAGTAAGTTGCATTCTTTTCTGTATTATTTCTTTCCGTATTATTTTCTTCATCATGACCTCGCTTTTCATTATTGTACATGATTATCTAGTATAAGAATAGTCCTTTCATGTATAATGTAAAATAGGAGGGACTTATGAAAATAAATAACGTAAAAAAGGTGACATTTTTGTCCTTTGATATATATAAAGAAGCACCAATTGTAGCGGTACATAGTACAAGACTTGGTGGTGTTAGCAAGGGTCGTTTTTCTGAAATGAATCTTGGATTTTCTAGAGGTGATGATCGGAATAATGTTTTAAAAAACTATCATTTGTTTTCAGAAGCAATTGGCGTGGATGTGCATAAATTGGTTTTATCAGACCAATGGCATCATAATCAAATCCTAGAAGTAACATCGGAACATTTCGGCATGGGTATCTTTAAGGAGAGAACTTATGGTGATGTGGATGGATTAATTACAAATGAAATGAATCTACCATTGGTTACATTCTACGCAGATTGTGTTCCAATATATTATTATGATCCAACAAAGAAAGTCATTGGTATGACCCATGCAGGCTGGCGTGGTACAGCAACGGCTATTGTAAAAGATATGATAAAAAAAATGGTGTCTGTCTATGACTGTGATGTCAAAAATATTAAAATAGCAATTGGACCAGCTATATGTCAATCCTGTTATGAAGTGGACAAGCAAGTCATTGATGCAATGACATTTGATTTTTCTGATTTATATTATGATTATTATCCAGAAAAGGATCGATATCATATTGATCTAAAAGGTTTGAATAAAGCCATTGCTTTATCGTGTGGGATATTAAACGAGCATATAGAAGTTACAGAGTATTGTACAAAATGTTATCCGGAACTATTCTTTTCACATAGAAGACATGGTAATGATAGAGGCACTCAAATTGGTGTGATGATGTTAAAGGAGGACTTAAAATGAAAAAAACAAACGCGATGAGAATATTAGATCAAGCTAAAGTGACTTATAAGACTTTAGAATATGATTTAAACGATGGTCACATTGATGGTGTTTCAGTAGCGAATAAAATAAATAAGCCGGTGGAACAGGTTTTTAAAACGCTTGTGTTGGTCGGACAAAGCAAAACCTATTATGTTGTGATGATTCCAGTTGATAAAAACATTCATTTAAAATCAACTGCCAAACATTTTGGAGAGAAAAAAATTGAAATGATACCCGTTAAGGATATTACCAAATTGACTGGTTATATCAGAGGTGGTTGTTCGCCATTAGGTATGAAGAAAGCTTTTAAAACAGTATTAGATGAATCGGTTATTCTATTAGAAGAGTTTATCTTTAGTGCTGGTAAACAAGGTTTGCAGATTCAAATGGATCCTAATGATTTTATAAAAGTAATGCACTGTGATATAACAAACGTTGTAGAGTAACCTACAACGTTTGTGTGTTTTTATAAAGTTTGTTCATCAACTTAAATAACAGTTCTAATTCCTCATCTGTAAAATTATTTAAAACAGCGGTAGAAAGTTCATCACTAATCTCGTGGAATAATTTCACATAGCCTTGACCTTTTTCGGTAATGTATAAACCGTAATTCCGCTGATCGCTTTCCCTGATTTTTCGATAAATCAGATCTTCACTCATAAGCCTTTGAACTGCTTTTGTCACGCCAGCTTTTCCTAAATTCATTCTTTCGGCTAATTCTTTCTGATTGAGCCCCTGATGGTTGTATATATGAATAAAATATTCGAAATGTCCTTCTGATAGATTGTAAGGTTTGAGTCTATCATTGACATGTTTTTTGATGTTTTTGGTGGTACCTCGGATGAGAGTCCCTAACTTAAATGCTTCCACAAGAAATCTCCTTAATCTTATCATAGTTTCCTTTAAAGAAGGTGCAATTTTTCACACATAATGTACAACCGTGATCTTTTGAAAAAGGGACAGCACATTTTTTATAATCAATACATACTTTGGAGCCATCTGATAGAATTTTACTTTCCAGATAAATAGCCTGAGCTGGACATTTTTTTACACATAAATTACATGTATCACAAAATTCTTTGATCCATAAATGTTCGGACTGATCTGTATATGGTAGATTTTCTATATCGGTATAAACAGCAGCAATTCTTAAACTGGGACCAGAAGAGGGTGTGATCAAAAGACCATGTTTCCCAACGCATCCTAAGCCAGCCTTTTCTGCGAGCAAAGGATAATTAACATCACCGCCTAATGCAGGACCTGCTTGAGCATTATATCCACGTGACTTAAGAAATTTAGCGATTCTATTGACGATAATCCCAAGTTCTTTATATGTTCTGAAAATCTCTTTTGAAGCTTCAACTGAAGGTGTGGTTGAGATCTTATCTTTCTGCATTGCCATAGTTATAACAATGGCATTCGGATACAATATCCCTTTTCCTTTAAATATAAAATGTCTTGGTACAATAGTAAACCCTATATCTAATATATTAAGCGACGTCATATAGTCTTTTAATTCAATTAAGGTTTCCTGATCAATGGATTTTTTATCATTAGAACGGACTTTTAATTGTTTATAACTTTTTTTAGCTTCTATGAGACATCTGAACAACATAGGAAAAACGGCTTTATCATCTCTAAATTTATCTTTCAAAGAACCGTACTCCATAATAATTTGTGGTACAGAGAGGCCTGTATGTGATTGTTCTGATGATAAAATTAAGTCTTCTTTTGCAACGTAGTTTAATATATCTGGTAATTTAGGTGTCATCATATACTCCTTTTAGTTTACGGGTTGACTATTGTAGTATAAAATCAATTAGTTAACCTGTCAACTAATATTAATACACATTTAGTGTTTAAAACTATACCTATATGGTATAATATGAATAAGTAATAGAGAAAGGATACTATGATGAAGGTATATACTAAAACAGGAGATAAAGGTACAACCAGTTTATACGACGGTACTAGAGTTTCAAAAGATTATATTCGAGTTGAAAGTTATGGTACGATAGATGAATTGAATTCAAGTTTAGGACTAGCTAAAAACTACATTGAAGAAAAAGAGATAAAAGATTTGGTGGCTAAATTGCAACGATCATTATTTGATGTGGCTGGCGAACTGGCAACATCAGACTACAGAACATTTAAAACAAGGGTGACAGAAAAGGATATTGAATTTCTTGAAAAGCAGATAGATCATTTTACGACAATCATGGATCAGGAAAATTGTTTCATTTTACCTGGAAGTAATTTAAGCAGTGGCCATTTACATGTCGCAAGAACCATTTGTAGAAGAGCAGAAAGACGCATGATTACTTTAAAAGAGTCAGAAGATATCAGTGATACAGTGATGAAATATGTCAATCGATTATCGGATACGATTTATTCTATTGCTAGATTCTTAGAATCAGAACTGACTTATATAACATTTGGTGAAAACTAAAACTTTGTTTTTTAGAGACGAGGGTTTTCATCTTTTGGGTATGATAGAGATAGGGGTGATGAAAGTGAAATTGGGATGTATGAGACTTCCTGAAAAAGATGATCGTAGCATAAGGGAAATTAGTGGTTGTACAAGTTGTGGTTATTGTTATCCTTGCCCAACGGGTGTTAACATCCCTAAATGTTTAAGTCTGTATGATCAAGGGATTATGTTTGATAACCGTATTAGATATAAAAATGAATATGAGACAATGGAGAAATTTGAACGTGCTCATAATTGTATGGCCTGTGGACGATGTGAAAAAAGATGTCCTCAGAAAATAGAGATAATAAAGATGTTAAGACAGGTAGATCAATATTTTAAAGACCAGAGCTGACAGGCATCTTTTAAGAGATGGAAATTACATTTTATAATTGCTTAAATTAAAAAGTTCATGATTGTGATTTCATGAACTTTTTTAATTATTATTCAAATACTTTTAAGAGCATGAAAGAATAATCATCATGAGTATCCATTTTCTTTTCGCTCAACCAAAGGAACAATTTTCACATGCAAATATAAATACGTTGGTACAATTACAATTCCTATACAAAAGTACAAACCAAGTGATAGTTTGCTTCCTAAATAATACATTGCAAACAATGATAATCCCATTATAAACGCAGGCCACCACGAAACAGATATCCTTGTATTACAAACACTACATCTTGTTGTACTTGCTGGACCTAAACATAACTTTTCAAAATTACTTATTGATTTTTCGCCACACTTCGGACAGTTATTCGTATTCTTCATTTTATAATCACTTCCCTAGATTTATTATACATTATAAATTAGTAATTTTTTATTTTTACAATGTAAAAGATAACATAACGTAAAATCACAAGAAAATCACATTATTTTTATGAAATGTTGATTTGTAACTAAGTAGTTACACCAAAATAACCTATGTGAAAAAGTTGTGATTTATAGTGTTGTTATACCTTTAAATGTAGTTGTAAATCAGTAATAGCAACAAAAAATCACATGGGAAAATCATGTGATTTTACATGTGATTCTATATGTGAAAATTTAGTTTTGCACCTCAAAACGGAACCTGTTGAGCTAAGCTCTAGTCTTTACAATATCATCAATAAGTGTCATTGCTTTATCTGATAACTTTGGATTTGTTTGTTGATACCACTTATAGGTTTGTTTTAGTCCGGCTTCTAAATCAAATTTTGGGACGTGAAGTCCATGGTTTTTAAGTTTTTCAATAGACAATTTATATATGACATCTCTGTAAGGAAAATACTTTCTTGAGATATCGTAAGTCGTTGTATCTACAGGAATACAATCAATCTTTGTACCAGTTACATGTTCATAGATTTTCAACATGGATTCGAAATCATAAATACTCTCGTGAGTGACATTATAAGCTTCTCCAATACAAACACTGTTTTCCAACATGCTTTGAATAATCAACATCAAATCATGAATATGAATGAATTGAGTTTGATTGTCGCTATCAGGATATGGAATAGGTTGATTGTGAGTTATTGCATCAAAGAAATAACTTTCTCTGTAAAGATTATTATTGGGACCGTATAAGTAAGTGGGTCTGAATATAGTGATTGGTAAAGCATTTGCTTTGAATGCTTCCATCAGATAAGTTTCTGCTTCAAGTTTGTCCAAACCGTATTTAAGCCAATTGTGATTAGGACCTTTTTCATCTTCTTCTGTAATCATATTGGCGTTTGGGGTATAAACCGCACCAGAACTACAAAATACATAACGCTTAAGTTTGCTTGTATCAATTGTTTCAAGTAGCATGGATACATCTTCTTTAGTGTAAGCTGATATATCGATGATATAGTCGTATTGAAATGACTTAAGTTGTTCTAAATCTTCTGAGTTGTGTCGATCCCCTTTATGGTGATGACGATAACCTGTATAAGGTACTTCTCTTTTGCCTCTTGTAAAAATATCAACCGTATAATTTAGCTCAATAAAATGTTCTGCAACTGACCTGCTGACAAATTCTGTACCACCCATAACTAAAATATTCATAAATACCTCCGCTTATAGAATAACAAATATATTATAACTATAAAATGTATTATTAGTAAAAAATTTTATGGTATATTAGTATAAGGG
>JABXKX010000557.1 GCA_013619035.1 Peptostreptococcaceae bacterium | reverse complement strand
GTAGCTGCCCCTAAAAAGGGTGGGATTGAAAAAGATGTAGATAAATATCTTAAAATAGATGAAAAATTCAAATCATTTTCAGAGCTGACAAGAGTACAATCGGCTAGTGGATTTTATGATATTATGCCTAAAAATACAAGTAAGAAGTTAGCAATTGATTATTTGATTGATCATTATCATATAGATATTTCAGAAGTCGTTGCATTTGGAGACAATTACAATGATTTGGAAATGTTAAAACATGCTGGTACAGCCATTACAACAGCTAATGGGGTGTCAGCGGTAAAAGAAATCGTCGATTATATATCGGTAGATCACAATGAAAGTGGCGTTTCGTATGCCATTAACACCTTTTTATTAAAAGAAAACATGGAGGCATAAATGGTAAACGAATTTAAATTAAATGAAAGTCTTATCCAATTTGAATCAAGTGTTTCAACGTGGGAAGAAGCAATTATAAAGTCAGCACAGCCACTTTTAGACGGTGCGTATGTTGATCAAGGTTATATTGATGCCATGATAGAATCTGTCAATGAATATGGTCCTTATATTGTTATAGCACCAAAAGTAGCGATGCCACATGCACGTCCTGAAACAGGTTCTAAAAAAATTGGGTATTCTATTTTAAAATTAGAACAACCTATAGGATTTTCTGAAGAACCTGAACATCAAGTAGAATTATTGGTGGCACTCTCATGTGTAAATGCAGAATCGCATCTTGAAATTTTACAATTTATTGTAGAAGTATTATCAGACACTGAGAGATTTGAAAGTGCTTTAAAAGCAACAACTAAAACTGAACTATTAGACATATTCCAAAATAACTAGAAGAACTGTAGGTGCTAAAAAGGCACTTTTTAGAAGGAGAACAGATATATGAGCAAAGTGAGTGAAATTACAAGAGAAAGTTGGATACTAAGCACATTCCCAGAATGGGGTACTTGGTTAAATGAAGAAATAGAAGAAGAAGTGGTTGCACCTGGTACTTTTGCAATGTGGTGGTTAGGGTGTACCGGTATTTGGGTTAAAAGTGAAGGCAATGCCAATATTTTAATTGACTTATGGGTGAAATCAGGTAAAAGAACAAAACAAAATAAATTAATGAAAGACCAACATCAGCATCAAAGAATGATTGGTTGTGTGAAATTGCAACCGAACCTTAGAAATGTACCAGTTGTTTTAGATCCGTTTAAAATCAAAACGTTAGATGCTGTTTTATCAACACATGATCATGGTGATCATATTGATGAGAATGTTGCAGCTGCAGTCCTTCAAAACTGTCCAGACACCGTACCATTTATTGGACCACAAGCATGTGTGGATTTATGGGTAAGTTGGGGTGTACCAGCGGAGCGTTGTATCGTTGTTAAACCAGGTGATGTGGTTAAAGTAAAAGATACTGAAATTGTTGCTTTGGACTCATTTGATAGAACGGAACTTGTAACAGCGCCTAAAGGTATGATTTTAAAAGATCAACCTGTAAGAGATATGGATTTATTAGCGGTTAACTACTTAATAAAAACACCAGGTGGTAATCTGTACCATAGTGGTGACTCACATTATTCTAATTACTATAGAAAACATGGAAGAGATCATAAAATTGATGTTGCTTTAGGCTCATTCGGTGAGAACCCTAGAGGTATGACAGATAAAATGTCATCAATTGATATACTAAAAATGGCTGAATGTTTAGAGACACAAGTTGTGATTCCATTCCACCATGATATCTGGACAAACTTCCAAGCGGATCCTAAAGAAATTACAATGCTTTGGAACATGAAAAAAGATATACTAAAATACAAGTTCAAACCATTTATTTGGCAAGTTGGTGGTAAATTTACATTCCCTAACGACAAAGATGATATGGAATATCACTACCAACGTGGTTTTGAAGATGCCTTTGAAATTGAACCAGACTTACCATTTAAATCGTTACTTTAATCGACTAAGGAGAATATTATGTTAAAAGTATTAGCAGCATGTGGCAACGGTATGGGATCAAGTATGATTATTAAAATGAAAATTGATAAAGTGTTAAATGACCTGAATATACCACATACAATTGATCATTCAAGTGTGGGTCAAGCAAAATCAGCAGCCAATAGTTATGATTTAATCCTAGTTTCTAAGCCTTTTGTAAAAGACTTTAAAGTGACTGGAGATTCAAAAGTAGTTGGATTGGTTAATCTTGTTTCAGAAGAAGAAATTACTACAAAAGTGAAAGAAGCACTAGGCTTATAGGAGGCAAAATGTTACCAAAATTACAAGTCGCATTAGACAATACATCATTAAAAGATGCATTAGCATCTATCAGAGACATCGGTGAACATATTGATGTTATAGAAGTGGGTACTATTTTACATGTAGCTGAAGGGTTAGAACCTGTTAGATGTTTAAGAGCATTGTATCCAGAAAAAATTATTTTAGCAGATATAAAAGGTGCTGACGCTGGTAGTTTATTGGCAAAGCAATGTTATGGCGCAGGAGCGACGTGGATGACTGTTATCTGCTGTGCAGAGATTCCGACAATGACAGGTATGTTAGATGTGGCAAAATCTTATGAATCAGATAAGGATGTTCAAGTCGAATTATATGGTGATTGGACATGGGATCATGCAACGTCTTGGAAAGAAGCGGGATTAACTCAAGTGGTTTATCATCGTTCTAGAGATGCACAAGCAGCAGGCCAAAACTGGGGACCAAAAGATTTAGAAAAACTAGGTAAATTATGTGATATGGGCTTTGATGTTACTGTAACAGGTGGTTTAGCGATTGAAGATATTAAATTATTCAAAGACTTGCCTATTTACTGTTTTATAGCGGGAAGAAGTATCAGAGATGCGAAATGTCCTGTTACAGCAGCTAAATCATTTAAGTCAGAGATAACTACATACTGGAGCTAGAGATGAGTTTAAAAAACAATCGATTTGGCATTTATGAAAAAGCGATTCCAAATCGCTTTGAATGGCAAGATAAAATAGATATAGCTATTTCTGCAGGTTATGATTTTATAGAAATGTCTGTGGATGAAAGTGATGAAAGATTAGAGAGATTAGATTGGTCAAAGGATACATGTGCTACTTTAAGGAAGATATTATTTAAAGCAGACTTCTATATAAATTCTATGTGCTTAAGTGCACATAGAAGGTTTCCTTTTGGTAGTAAAGATCCCACTAAAAGAAAAAGAGCTTATGAAATCATGGAAAAAGCCATTAACTTAGCAGAAGCTCTTGGTATTAGAAATATTCAGCTTGCAGGATATGATGTTTATTATGAAGAACAAACAAATGAGACAGAAGAACGTTTTATTGAAGGGTTAAAGTATGCAGCTAAACTAGCGAGTGAAGCCAATATTATGTTATCTATAGAGATTATGGATACACAGTTTATTGGGACCATTACAAGATGTTTGAAATATATAGAGTTGGTTAATTCACCTTGGTTAAAGATTTATCCCGATTTAGGCAATCTAACTCAGTGGACAACTAATCCAAGTGAAGAACTTATAAAAGGGTTTGATCATATAGTTGGAATTCATCTAAAAGATACCAAACCAAACATCTTTAAATGTGTACCATTTGGTGATGGTACAGTTGAATTTAAAAGTCTTTTTGAAACACTGACTGAAAAAGAGTATGCTGGACCATTTTTAATTGAAATGTGGGCAGACAATACTTTAAATGAAACGAAAGAAGAAACGGTTCAACACATCATACAAGCAAAAGAGTGGTTGAAGCAAAAAATGTAGGAGACAATTATGTTAGAGAAATTGAAAAAAGAAGTCTACGATGCTAATATTGAGTTGGTAACTCAGAATCTTGTTATATATACTTGGGGAAATGTGAGTGCAATTGATCGTGAGACCAATTTAGTGGTTATCAAACCCAGTGGTGTTAAGTATGATATGATGAAGCCAAGTGATATGGTTGTCATTGACTTGGACGGTAATATCATTGAAGGTGATATGAAGCCTTCATCTGATACACCAACACATTTAGAACTCTATAGATGTTTTAAACATATAAACGGAGTGGTACATACCCATTCAGAATGGGCGACTTCATGGGCTCAAGCCTGTAGAGATGTACCATCATATGGGACGACACATGCAGATTACTTCTATGGTGATATTCCTTGTACACGTAGTCTAACAAAAGAAGAAATAAAGAATAATTATGAACTTAATACAGGCAAAGTCATTATTGAAACGCTTGTTAAGAAAAATTATAAACCTCTAGAAATGCCAGGAATTATTGTTAGTAATCATGGACCATTTACATGGGGAAAGAGTGCAGGCGATGCAGTACATAATGCAAAAGTAGTGGAAGAAGTCTGCAAGATGGCTTTTAGAACTGAAAAACTAAACCAAACGGTTAAGAAAATTGACGATCATTTATTAGATAAGCATTACCTTAGAAAACATGGTAAAAATGCTTATTACGGTCAATAAAACTAAAGGGGTGGGTTATGACTAAAGAAGAAAAACAAGCGGATGAAAGACAATTATTAATTGAAGTATCGGTTAGGTATTTTTTAGATGGTATGACTCAAAGTCAAATTGCTAAAGAATTGTTTCTTTCAAGACCAAAAGTGTCAAGGTTGTTAAAGAAAGCCAAAGAGACTGGAATTGTCAGCATCAATATAAACTATGCAAGTGACCAGACTGAATATATTAGAGATGAATTGACCAAACGTTTTAATATCAATAATGTACGTATGGTAAAAACTCAAAGTAATTATTCTGATACTTTAGTTGAGATTGGTAAATATGCCGCTGATGTGATGTCAAATGTGATGTTTGATGGCATGACAATTGGTATTTCTTGGGGACATAGTGTACGAAATACCGTGTCTCAAATGAAGAAGTTATCATATGAAGATATAAAAATTGTTGAGCTGTTTGGTGCCATTAGTTATGACATGGGTGAATCTGATATTTTAAGTATTGGAACCAATCTATCCAACAAAATTGGCGCAAGATTTTACCCGATACCAGCCCCTATTTATGTTGAAAATAAAGAAGCTCGAGATGCTTTAGTTAAGAGTCCTATTATCAAACATTCTCTTGAAATGATTGATAACTGTGACTTAATTTTAACCGGTCTTGGTGCTGTCGAAACGGAAATTCCCCAAACACTTTGGGATATATACGTTGAAGATGAACTTAAGGAAAAGATTCTTTGTAAAGGTGGTGTCGGTTTCTTATGTGCTCACTTCTTTGATCAACGAGGAGAATTTTTAGATTTAAACATCAATAAAAATATAATTGGTATTCAATCTGATACAATTGGTAAACAAAAAATGATTGTTGTAGCGGGTGGAGAAAGAAAATCAAAAGCAATTTTAGGTGCTTTGAGAGCTGGTCGAATTGATACACTTATATCGGATGAAGATGCACTTTTAAAAGTTCTTGAATTAGATGATAAAATAAGAAAATAGAGGTAGATCATGGTGATTAAAGGTATTGCTGCGAGTAATGGTTATGCCATCGCAAAGATATTTAAAATAGAAACACTGGAATTAAACGTCACAGAGGAAAAGATTACATCTTATAAAGATGAAAAGTTGAGATTTGAAGCAGCTCATCAAAAAAGTATTATGGAATTACAAACCATCAGAGATAAAGCGATTGTAAGTTTAGGTGAAGAACATGGAGCGATATTTGAAGCACATCTTCAAATGATACAAGACCCTGAACTTTTAGGTGGTATTTATTCAATGATGGAAAATGATCTAGTCAATGCAGCATATGGACTTCAAACTGTATCTGATAGTTTTATAGCCATATTTGAATCAATGGACAATGACTATATGAAAGAACGAGCTGCTGATATAAAAGACATTAGAAAAAGACTTCTATGTCATCTATTAGATGTTAAGATGAATGATGTCACACTTATTGATGAGCCGGTTGTTATTGTAGCAGAAGATATCACGCCATCAGAAACCGCTCAACTGAATCGTGAGTTTGTTAAAGGATTTGCAACGAATATTGGTGGTAGAACTAGTCACAGTGCCATTATGGCAAGATCACTTGAAATACCAGCAGTTGTTGGATTAAAGGCTGTTTTGGAAAAAGCGAATCATGGTGATCAAGTGATTCTAGATGGTCTAAGTGGTGAGATATATTTAAACCCCTCTTCTGAGATGATTGCAACATACGAACAAAAATTAGTTGTTTATAATGAAAATAAGTTACTGCTTCAAAGGTATTTGGATAAGAAATCAGTTACTTTAGACGGTCATCAAGTGGAAATGTCCGCAAATATTGGAACACCTGATGATGTTGATGGTATTATATCAAATGGTGGTGAAGGTGTAGGTCTTTACAGAACTGAATTCCTATATATGGGTAGAAGCAATTTCCCAACTGAAGAAGAGCAATTTATTGCTTATAAAACAGTTCTTGAAAGAATGACTCCTAAACCAATTGTTATAAGAACCTTAGATATCGGTGGTGATAAAGAACTTTCTTACTTGGACATGCCAGAAGAGATGAATCCGTTTTTAGGGTACAGAGCCATTCGTTTGTGTCTTGATAGAAAAGAAATATTTGTAACTCAATTAAGAGCCTTGTTAAGAGCAAGTGTTTATGGACAACTAAAAATCATGTTTCCCATGATTGCTACAATCAATGAATTTTTAGATGCCAAGAGTATTTTGCTTGAAACGAAAGAAGCCTTAATAAAAGAAGGCGTTGAGGTGAGTGAGGATATTGAAGTCGGTATGATGGTAGAAATACCTGCCGCTGCAATATTAGCTGATCAATTTGCCAAACACGTTGATTTCTTCTCAATCGGCACAAACGATCTTATCCAATATACTTTTGCAGCAGATCGTATGAATGAAACCGTATCTTATTTGTATCAACCCTATAATCCATCACTTCTTAGACTGATTAAAATGGTGATAGATGCGGCACATAAAGAAGGCAAATGGGCTGGTATGTGTGGTGAAATGGCGGGGGATCATATTGCTATTCCACTACTATTAGGACTTGGCTTAGATGAGTTCAGTATGAGTGCAACCAGCATCTTATCTGCAAGAGCGTTGATGAGTAAGATGGATATGAAACTATTAAAACCACTGGCTGAAAAAGCTTTAAATATGAGTCATAATGATGAAGTAATGAACTTAGTGAATGACTATTTGGAGGAAATTAAATGAAAACAATCGAAATGAAAATAATAGATCCTGCTGGACTTCATGCAAGACCTGCTTCTTTACTTGTAAAAGAAGCCTCTAAATTCAAATCAGATGTTGAATTAGAGTCTGGAGAAAAGAAAACGACTTTAAAATCAATCTTAGGTATTATGTCATTAGGTGTAAAAGCTGATACTGATATAAAAATCTATATTGATGGAGAAGATGAAGTTGTTGCTAAAGAGTCAATAACTAAATTCTTAGTTGATAATAACCTCGCGGTATAATGAACCCCAATTTTATATATCTAAAGAAAGACATCTAGAAATAGGTGTCTTTTTTTGTCTTTGTTCAGTTTGGTGAAAAAATATTGAAGATACTTTTCTTGTTCGAGTGAGTTTATTTGGGTATATAAGTAAAAAGACAAGGAGAGTTTATGTTTGGTGGAGAAAACAATAAAAAGTTATTTATCATCATAATGGTTGGCATTAATATATGGTTGGCAATACAGTTTTATAATCTATACAGAACCAATAGGTTTAACAAAGCGTTAGAGGCAACTCACAATGCCATTGAAGCCACATTATTAATGGATGATCTTAAGGTAGTTGTTGATAAAGAAGAATTAATGACCTACAAGTTATCACCTTACGAAGTATTGATCCTAAAAAGAAAAGATATTAGAGGTGGCCTAACACCATATGGAAGGTTATTATTTGTAACGGAACAGGGTGATATTGAGATTGAACTTTTTGAATTATCGAGTACTGAAGTCAGTGTTAGAACTCAATTCCAGAATAAAAGTGTTGTAGGCAAATTGAAGGGTGTATTCTTTTTAATCGATGATGAACTCCTTCGTTTAATTCCCATACATTGAATAAATAAAGTTGATGAAGGCATCTATTATAGATGTCTTTTGTTTTAATGAAGTCCGTTTGATTGTTCTTCTATAGGGTAGATAAATAGCAAACTGAGCTATGATTTAAAATATAAATAAAGGGAGGAAGTCATGGATGTATTAAGAGAAAAAATGGATATCATATTATCACATTATGATTATCAGGTGGAGGACTTATTGCCTATACTGTTAGAAGTCCAACATGAAAGTGATGGTAGATATATATCAGAATCTTCAGCGATGTATATAGCGGATCAAGTAAAAATTCCTTATGCTCAAATTTCAGAAGTGATGACCTTCTTTTCAGCACTGAATTCTACAAAAAAAGGCAAATACCATATTGAAATGTGTAATGGTACTGTTTGTAGAGTAAATGAGAAAAGTGTTATTGAAAGTTATTTAGAAGATACCTTACATATAAAAGTTGGTGAGACAACGGCTGATGGGTTATTTACCTTAGACCATGCACCGTGTTTTGGTGCCTGTGATATCTCACCTTCTGTTAGAATCAATAAAAAAGCTTATGGACATTTAACAATAGAGAAAATGAAGTCTATTTTAGAAAAATTAA
>JABXKX010000223.1 GCA_013619035.1 Peptostreptococcaceae bacterium | reverse complement strand
CTATAATTATATGAGTTATTTACTGCAAATATTCTTCTTACAGAAAAAAATAAACCCCCTAGGATATCCTAGAAGGCACTGTTAAAGCAGTTTATTGTCTAATTCGATTCACGGCTAAAATACTCAGCTATATAAGCTTCAATATCATCTGCTCTTCCCATTTGAATCACTTTATCAGCGATTAACTTCATCTCAGAAGCATCTAAAGATCTAATCAATTTTCTAGCTTTTAAAATGGAAATCGGACTCATACTAAATTCATCTAAACCAAAACCTATCAGAATTGGTATGATTCTTGGGTCTCCTGCAGTTTCACCACACATACCAACCCAAAGCCCTTCTTTATGACCATTGTCAATCACCATCTTAATCAGTCTTAAAACACCTGGATTAAAAGGATTGTATAGATTACTAATTTGTTGATTCATTCTATCCACTGCGCAGGTATACTGAACCAAGTCATTTGTACCAATACTGAAGAAGTCCACATGTTTGGCTAAAATATCACTGATGATCGCAGCAGAAGGTACTTCAATCATCATACCCACTTCAAAGGTATTAGAATACTCTATTCCTTCTTTTGTAAGTTCTTCTTTACAGACTTCCAACATCTCTTTGGCATCTAACAATTCTTCCAAACTAGAGATCATAGGGAACATTATTTTAAGGTTTCCATAAACACTGGCTCTCAAAAGCGCTCTTAATTGTGTTTTAAAGATATCGGTTCTATCTAAACATAGTCTGATGGCTCTATAACCTAAGAATGGATTCATCTCATGCTCAAACTTCAGATAAGAAACTTCCTTATCCCCACCAATATCAAGTGTTCTGATAACCACTGGTTTAGAATTCATCGCTTCTAGTACTTTTTTATAAGATTCATATTGTTCATCTTCTGTAGGCAATGTATCTCTATCCATATAGATGAATTCCGTTCTATAAAGACCAACACCTTCAGCATCATTTTTTAATAAACCAGCAATATCATTTGGTGTACCAATATTCCCAGCAATTTCAACTTTAACACCATCTCGTGTCACACTTGATTGTCCAATGATACTTTCTAATGCTTTCTTTTGTTCTTTCTGTTCTTCTTTTTGCTTCTCATAGTTTAAGATAGCTTCATCAGAAGGATTAATAGTAACCATACCCGTATCGCCATCAAAAGCTACTATATCACCTGCTACCACAGATTTTGTAATATCTTTTAATCCTACAACTGCTGGAATTTCTAAAGATCTAGCCATAATCGCTGAATGAGAAGTTCTACCACCAATATCTGTTAAGAATCCAATTACTTTTGATTTATCCATTGTTGCTGTTTGAGAAGGCGTTAAATCATCAGATACTAAAATAACTTCTTCACTTAAAATCGATAAATCAACAATGCTGATATTCAACATATTTCTTAGAACTCTATCAGATACATCTTTTATATCTGCAGCTCTTTCTTTCATATATTCATTATCCATTGACTCAAATAATAGAATAAACTCTCCTACCACTTGATGATACGAACTGGCAGCATTTGATAAGTCTGTTGTTATTTTTGCAACGGTTCTTTTCATGACTTCTGGATCTTCCAAAAGCATCAAATGAGCCTCAAAAATTTCAGCTTTATCTTTTCCAAGTTCAGAATAAGCTTTGTCACGAATCAACTCTAATTGTTGTTTAGATTTTCTGATGGCTTCTTCTAACTTATTTATTTCTTCTGAAGCATTATCTATGCTTAGATTTTCAATCTTTAGCTCTTCATTTTTTATTAATAATACTTTACCAAGTCCAATGCCCGGTGAAGCAGCACTTCCTAATTTCATGATTAACTCCTTACAGTTTATAGATTTAAAGAGGTGAATAATTTCACCTCTTTAATATATTGCTCTATTACGGTATGACTAATTCTCACCAAACTTTTGATCAATTAAGTTTACAATCGCATCAACTGCAGCTGCAGCATCATGACCATTTGCAATAACATTAATTTCGTCATCCTTCTTTAATCCAAGTCCCATAAGACCCAAAATCGATTTTGCATCTGTTTCATTACCATTAAACTCAATACTAACATCCGATGCAAATTTATTAGCCACTTGTACCAATTGAGATGCTGGTCTAGCGTGCAAACCAGTTTCATTTAATATTTTAACAATTTTACTCATGTCATTCCTCCACGATATATACTAATTAGTACAATACCCACTGTCTTTTTATAGATTACTTCCATTTGATTGAATAACTGATTTATACCAATCAAAACTCTTCTTTTTACTTCTTTTTAGTGTGCCATTACCTTCATTGTCTTTATCCACATAGATAAAGCCGTATCTTTTCTTCATTTCACCAGTTGATGCACTGATCAGATCAATACAACCCCATGGCGTATAACCCATTAATTCCACACCATCGTCCATAGCATTTTTCATCTCTTTAACATGTGCTCTTAGATAATCAATTCTATAGTCATCATTGATGCTACCATCAGCTTCTACGGTATCCACAGCACCTAATCCATTTTCTACAATAAAAAGTGGTTTCTGATATCTGTCATACAGTTCATTCATAGTAACTCTTAAGCCGACTGGATCAATTGGCCATCCCCATTCACTTGCTTTAAGGTATGGGTTTTTCAAAGTACTTATAACATTACCACTTTCTATACTCTTCATCACCTCAGGATCTGCACTGATAAGACGACTCATATAATATGAGAAGGCAATATAATCTACTGTATGGTTTTTAAGAAGTGCTAAATCACCTTCATGCATATCGATGTTGATGTTCTTTTTCTTAAATAGACTATGTGCATATCTAGGATACTCTCCTCTTGACTGTACATCAATAAAGAAGTATTGCTCTCTATTGGCTTCTACTGATTTAAGAACATCATCAGGGTGACATGTATTTGGATAAACACTACCACCCGCTAACATACAACCAATTTTGAAATCAGGATTGATTTCATGTCCGATTTTAACCGCACTTGCACTCGCAACCAACTGATGATGCGCTGCTTGGTAGATTAGTTGTTCTCTGTTTTCATGAGGTTCGATAAGCATACCACCACCGAATAATGGAATATGCTGAATCATATTAATTTCATTGAAAGTCATCCAATGCTTCACTTTTCCACTATAACGAGTGAATAATGTTGTTGCATATCTTTCATAAAACTCAACTAATTTTCTGTTTCTCCAACCACCATAATCTTTGATTAGACCAACTGGTGTATCGAAGTGATTGATTGTAATAATTGGCTCAATATCATTTTTTAGTAATTCGTCAAACAAATCATCATAGAACTTCAAACCAGCTTCATTTGGCTCTGTTTCATCTCCATTCGGAAAAATTCTTGCCCATGCTACTGACGTTCTTAAACAGTTAAATCCCATTTCCTTAAATAAAGCGATGTCTTCTTTATATCTGTGATAAAAATCAATGCCTTCATGAGAAGGATAATACGAGAATTCATGTTCAAACGGATTCTTTTTACCAAAGAATACCTCAAATCTTTCTTTACCCATTGGGATGATATCTGTTGGAGACAATCCTTTGCCATCTTTGTTGTATGCGCCCTCAGCTTGATTTGCTGCTATAGCGCCACCCCATAAAAAACCTTTAGGGAATTCATTATTTGTCATTATTAGCTCCTGTCTATAATTACTTGATTAATGTAATGAAGTCATCTCCGAAAGCAATATTTTTTTGCTCTGTTTCTAAGATGTCTAAATAATCTGCTGAATTTGTAATAACGATTGGTGTTGCAGTTACGTAACCTTCACTTCTAATACCTTTAAGATCAAATTCTAGAAGTAAGTCTCCTGCTTTAACAACATCGCCTTGTTTGGCTTTTGGTGTAAAGAATCTACCACCTAATTTTACTGTATCCATACCTACGTGAATAAGAATCTCAGTACCATTCTCTGTAGTGATACCTACTGCATGACCTGTTTCAAAGAATGTTGTGATAACACCATCTGCAGGTGATACAACTTTTCCATGCTTAGGCTCAATAGCAACGCCTCTTCCTAATGCACCTTTTGAAAATGCAGCATCTTCAAGAGAAGATAAAGGTAATACAACACCATTCATTGGTGCTATTAATAATTCTTTGCCACTTGTTTCAGTTTCTTCAACCACTTCGTCTTCAAATTTTGTTACCATCATCATCACAAAACCTAATCCGAATGCTACCAACATAGCAACAATCAAAGCATAGAAACTATTACCAATACCATCAGTTGGATGAATTGAACTTGGAAGAGCGAAAATACCTAAACCACCCATCATATACATTTTTGCACCCATTAACCCTGCTACTGCACCACCGATTGAAGCTGCAATACAACTGATGACAAATGGTTTTTTTCTAGGTAATGTAATACCGTAAATAGCTGGTTCAGTTACACCAAAGATACCTGAAATAAACGCAGAAACTGATAAACCTTTAAGTTTTTTGTCTTTTGTTTTTATCAAAATTGCTAGAACAACACCGATTTGTGCAAATGATGCTGAGAACATTAATGCTGATATAACATCATAACCATTGGTCATCATATTGTTGATCATTGCTGGAATAACACCCCAGTGAAGTCCAAAGATAACCATCACTTGCCATAAGCCACCAAGTACCAAACCTCCAATTATTGGACTGAATTCTAATACTGTTAAAATACCATTACCTAATAATTGACTGATAACAGTTGTTATTGGTCCTACAATTATTAAAGTCAAAGGAATTGTAACTAACATTGTAAAGAATGGTACTAAGAATGCTTTAACCACATCCGGAACGATCTTCTTAAATCCTTTTTCAACTTTAGAGCCCATATAAGCTGCAAATATAATTGGAATAACTGATGATGTATAGTTCATCATAACTACTGGTAATCCTAAGAATTTAAGTTTTACTGGAGCTGCAAACATGGTGCCTTCAAAGAAGACTGACATTGACTCAGCACCCATCGAGCCTACAATACTTGGATAAACAAGTGTCGCACCAATCGCCATACCTACAAACGGATTTAACTTGAATTTCTTTGCTGAAGTATATCCTAAGAATATTGGGAAGAAGTAGAATAAACTGTCTCCAATAGCATTAAGAATCAGATACGTACCCGAATCCATACCATAGAATCCAAGAGCCAGGAATAAGGCATTAAAACCTTTCGTCATACCAGCAGCACAAAGTACTGATAAGATTGGTGAAAACACACCTGATACGATATCGATAAATTTATCTAAAATACTACCATTATTTTTATAGTCGCCATCATCTGATCCTTCACCAAAGCCACCAATTGAAGCAACTACTTCATAAACATCCGGTACATGGTTTCCAATAACAACTTGATATTGTCCACCACTACTTAATACAGTTACAATACCATCCATTTTCTTAAATACATTTGTTTTTGCTTTACTTTCATCTTTTAATTTAAATCTAAGTCTAGTAACACAGTGTGTTACACTAATTACATTCTCTTTTCCACCGACATTTTTTATAATGTCTTTGGCAAGTTTTTCATATTTCATGTGTATCCTCCCATAAATCATAATAAAAAGGCAATACCAAAAATCAGAATACGATTCTGAATTTTAGGTATTGCCTACTTAAAGTCACAATCCAACTATTTATTTATAACTGAGTTACCCTTTGTATATGCACTGTTAAATACAGTTGCTGACTACTCGATAACACTTTTCCTAAATATTGTTCCACTTTCTTCATACAACTGTATGCTTCTTCATAAGTGGCTTTTATCTGTAACAGCAGAAAATCATCTGCTTCAGTACCTTTTGCCTGACCTTTTTCTCTTCTAAAGAAAAATCTTAAATGTGTTACAAATCTTTCGAAATCAAGTGATTTCTCATCTAGCTCAATTTTAAAGGTATATTTAACAATATTCAAGATGTCTTGTACCTTCTGTGTGATTTCAAAAACATTGCTAAACTCATTTGAAGATGGATTGAGTTGTGCATTTATAAGATGCATTGCAATATTCCCTGCTTCAGCTTCAGGTATTTGTTTGTCCATTGCCTCTTCAATCAGCTCTAGAGCCTTTTTTCCGACTGCAAATTCCTTTGGATACAATCTCTTAATCTCCCAAATCAGTGGATTTGAGATATCATACCCGTCATCAAATAACTTTAAAGCTCTGTTGATATGGTCCGTTAATGTAACATATATATAGTCACTAAACTCAACATTTATAATTCCTTTTGCATATTCTATTATATCATAACAAAGTGCTACTTCTTCCATTGGGATATGTTCTAATAACAATTTGAACTTTTCAGAGGTTTCTTCTTGCTGAAGTTTGAAAACCTTTTCCACCTTGTCATCATCCAAGTAGTCTCCCACTCGTTTCCCAAATGTGATGCCACAGCCCATAACAACGATTTCTTTCTTATCGTTGTTTTTTATTAAAGCAACATTATTATTGAAAATTTTACTTATAAGCAATTCAAATCACCACCATATTTATCCGTTCATATTATCTGTCTCTTTACTTCATTTTACGTTTGTAAGGATAATGAGTCAAGTCTTGAGGCTAATAATTAAAGTATTCTTATTTATCAGCAGACATGCCTCTCTGGATATAAGTCATATCATTTATGGATAATATTTTATACTCTCCATCTTTATACACAACTTTTGAGATACTTGAGTTCTCTAAAGGTACCATAGCAATCAAGTTATCACTCATTTCTGTGAGCAATGTCATTATCGTCACACCATGAGAGACTATTAGCACTTTTCCACCACCCAAGTTCATTGATTCCTGTACAATTCTATCAAGTTCTGATTTTGATCTTGTTATTAATTGTTTCCAGTTTTCAGCTTGACCACTGGCGTCTAAAGTAACATTAAGATCTAAAAATGCTTTCATATCAGGTTTCTCCTGAAATTGATCAATCGAGAAGCCACCTATAGATGATAGTTTATCCCAATATACCTGATTCAATTCACCTTCATGATCACCAAAACAAACTTCTCTTAACTGTTTTCTTTTTTGTATTCGAAGATTTGTCTGTCCGCTGTTTTCAAGGACAATCTTAGCAGTTTCAATGGTTCTGCCACTATCACTCGTATACACACTTATAAATTTTTGATCCCTAAGGCCTTTTCCTAAAAAGGATGCAACCTCAGTACCTTCATTTGTTAAAGGCGTGTCCGCCCAACCTTGCATTCTGTCAGCTATATTAAGCATTGTTTTTCCGTGTCTTGCAAAGTAAAGTTCTACTGATAGTTTTTCCATATTTCCGCCTTTATTACAATGTTATGTTTTAATTGTTTGCTTCAAGTTCTCCAAGTACAGACTGCATGTAATCCACTTTTTCCTGATCCGCATTCCAATTGGCATCTATAACAGTCATTGTTACAAAACCTCTCATCGCTTCAGTTAAATCAGTTACTACTTCAGGATCTGCTATTTGACCTTGGAATACATCCATTTCCATTGAGTTGAAGATGCCACCTTTTTCTTCATCGTATGCATAGTTTTGGAAATCAGTATACACTTCTTCATTTTCAATAAATTTAACACCTTGAATTTCTTCATACGGTACAGCAGGATAATTAATACTTACGCCCGTACCTAAAGGCATTAGCATGTTTCCAGCTTTCCACTCATCATTTAATTCTTTCACCATATCCACTGTAAATGCAACCGCGGGTTCCATGTATGATTCTAAATCAGGACCACCAAGGTAACTTAAACTTGCTGCAATTGCTGGATAACCATGTCTAACTGCTCTAGCTGCACCACCAACCGTACCTGAGTTGAATTGAACCTCTCCAAAGTTTGGTCCGTCATTAACACCAGAAACCACTAAATCCGGCTTTTCAGGCATTATGTAATTCACTGCAACTTTAAAACAATCTGAAGGTGTACCTTCAAACGCATATTTGTTGTCACCATACTCTACAAGTTCATGTGCTTCTTTGTTCCATTTGATAGATGTTCCTGTACCACTTTGATTTTCGATTGGTGCTACCATCCAAACATCAAAGCCTTCTGCTTTTAGATCATCAAATAACATTTGACATCCCATAGCATCGAAACCATCATCGTTTATAAGTAAAATACGCATTGGGCGATCAGCTCGTTCTTCAACAGAAACCCCGTTATCAACTAACATAACTTCTGGTGTAACTGTTTCAACTTTTGATTCTGCAGCACTACCTGTACACCCGATTAGTGAAGATGTCATCAGAGTTAATGCTAAAACAAAACCAACTAGTTTTTTAAATCTCGTACTCATGTTGCTCCCCCTTTACCTTTTAATTAATAGTTGTTTCATTCATAAAACATTACGACTTTCTTTTAATAATTCCTTAAAAACGTTTTCCTCGTCCAGAAAGCAAATTCTCGTCTGGATGATTACTTGGACTAAAGCACTGTACAAATCTCTAGAAAATAAGTACAAAAAAACCTCGACAAACTATGGACTATATCCAAAGTAAACGAGGTATTGCCTGCATCGCAGTAACAATCCAAATATAAAATTAAAAAGAAAGACCTTAAGTAGCAAAAGAAACATGATTTCTTTCGTTAATTAAGGTCTTGCCTGCCGAACAGTCACAATCCAAATATAGAATTATTCTTACCTACATATTACTATTTCTTCACAATTAATGTCAAGAGGTTTTTCTAGACTAATTTAGGGT
>JABXKX010000249.1 GCA_013619035.1 Peptostreptococcaceae bacterium | reverse complement strand
TAACAAACCATCTATTTTTGCATGGATGTTTATTTTACCTTCTTTAATTTCACTACCATACATATATTCATCCATACAGATAGCACCTAAACGTATAGCTGCATCATTTTCGTGAAGTTCATCTTCTTTCTTCTCCCATACATAGATATGGGTTTTACCCATAGATAAGAGTACTGGAATATCTTCTTCTTTCACTACATGTCCTTTTCTGAATTCAGGTCCTTTTTTAACACCCGGAATAATGATTGTCATATCATGACATAAAACTGAACCAATAGCATCTCTCGTTTGAATTTTCTTCAATATTCTGTCCTTTCTAACTATATGTATAGAAGCTTATTCTATTTATTATTATAACAAATAATATGTACTATAATTATAAACGAAATATTCAGAATTGCGAAATAGTTATAAGCGGTATATCCATATCTAGGTTACTGATCCTGATATTCTAAGGTCTATCATCCTAATTGTTTAAGTCTACTCACCTTTTTTTCCACTTTTCTGTGTAACTTCTCATAACTTGGAGGCGCACCTTTCTGTACAACTTTTCCATCAAGATATACCGCATCCAGAATTCCCCACTCATCAAAGATTTCTTTATCGGTGGTATCGTAGTGTTCAAACACGATGTATTCTTTGAACTCCTCTGAGATCTTTTTCATTCTTTCATAAACAGTATTAGACGCTGGGCACCATCCATTTACGAATGCCTGAACAGTAACTTTCCCTTCAGTTAATTCAAGTTTCTTTTTCTTTTTAATCAATTTTGGAGGCATCACTCCTTCTTTGAAAGGTTTCCAAAGTAGTACACGTATGTTATCTTTATCAATCTTTTTGAATCCGTGTTTTTTAAACCATGAAGCTCTCATAAAGAAGGGCATAGATATCCCCCATGTTAACAATCCGTTCGTACCGAGTTCTCTACAGTCTTGTTCCGCTGCTTCAATTAATAGCGTTCCAATGCCTTTTTTTTGTTGATCCCCCATCCCATTTTTGTATCCATAAACCCAAATGCACTTCACTATGTAAAATCCTGCAGTATCTACAAATGAATACTCCGAAGGAACATACTGAATCATACCACATATATTGCCTTGGTCATCTTCAGCAAGTTTTACCCTAAGACCTCTATCTTTCATCTTCTCATACCATTTTTCTTTTGAGTCTCCAGCATCCTTCATTTCGTCGCTCCACTCTTCAAGACAATGGAAATAAGTATTTTTATGTTTACTTTGCAGATCAATTATTTTCATAACTCCCTCACACTCTAATCTTGAATTAACGTCTTACATGTTCACTATGAAACACAATTACTAAATCCTCCTATTGATTGTATTGCTCTTGAGTAAGCATACCCATCAGTGATATTTCATTTAGTTTTCTGACCGCTCTATACATCTCTAACTTGACAATCAATATCTAGACTGAACGATTTTGTTTCTCCCACTATTTTTGGCATCATACAAAGCTTGATCAGAGTTATGAATAAGTTCTTTTGCAGTTTCATTTGTATGTGTTGTTATCCCACCACTAATCGTTATAGGACTTGGGTCACCAAAGTCCGCCTTTTCGATATACTCTCTAATGCGTTCTCCAAGAATCATAGCTTGTTCCATATTGGTATTGGTAAGAATAATTAAAAACTCCTCACCACCATATCTACCAAGATAGTCTGTTTCCCTGCAAATATGTCTAAGAGTATCTGCAACTTTAATAATCACTTGATCACCCACCGGATGACCATAATTATCATTAACCGCTTTAAAATGGTCAATATCTAACAACAGAACACTCAGATCAAGATTATACCTCACGGTTCTTAAAACCTCTTGTATCAACGTATCAATAATGCTCTTGTGATTTAAAAGTTTTGTCATGGAATCCTGCATATTTATTTCCATCAGATTGGAATTTTTACTTTCAATGATTTTATGATCCATAAATACTTTTGTTCGAAATCTATACATGACCACTGCAATGATACATCCTACTACTGATATCAGAAACACTTCTGTAATGTAAATCTCAAATCTAAATATTTCAGCACCTAACTCTTTTGCTGGCTTTACCATCTCAATCGTATCAGAATGTAAAAGTATTCTATTTGATGTTAAAACAAAATAAACAAATGCCGAGATATTTGTAAGTATTGAAGTGATTGGCAATCTAATAAAGAATGAGGATGTCGTTAATATAGTAACCGTAAATAATGACATCGATCCGATTCTAACAAGCATGACTTGACTTGCTAACAAGGTTGAAAAGACAAGGACAAAACAAAAAACACCTGTGATAATATGTGCATACCACCGTGACTTCTTTTGTACTTTTATAAAACGATAAATCGAGTAACAACAGGTTAATATAAGAAAAACGAGTGTATAATCTCGAATGGAAGAGCCTCTTATGGCCTCTCGTCTTCCAAATACAAATAATTGTGTGTTCAGTAATATATAAACAATACTAAATGGAATCATTCGTTTGATATTTTCTCTATCAACGGTTTTAACAAATGATTCCTTAAGCTCTGGTGGAATCGGTCTAAAATATTTTATGACTTTATTACCAATAAGTTTATAATTAATTCCCATACTCCCCCTCCTTAAATCATATATATTCATTACCCTAAAATATATGACATAATCCTACGATGTAGAACTAGTAAGATGAGTCTCATAAATGCGTCTCACAGAAATTAAGATTGAATATAAATATTAAACGCCTAAACCAAAAGGTTTAGGCGCTATTTTATAAAAATATTAATAATAATCCTTGTGAGATACCAATTAAGAAACCTAAAACACCACCCAAGTATTCGATGTGTTTTAATTCACTTTTAGCAATTTTAAGAATCATCTCTTCAATTTCTTCTAATTCAAACAAACTTATTTTTTCTTCAATCATAGCAGAGATGCTAATTGATGATGTTGCTTTGTGAATCAAACTCTCTGTTAATTCATCAATAATACCTTCACCTTTTTCATCAATGATGTCTTCTATATATTTAGATATCATGCCAGAAAACGCTGAGGGTATAAAAGAGGGTAACTTCCCTTCTGTTAATTCCACAATTTTTACTTTTAGCATATCTAGAATATCTTGTTTGTCTGTGCCTTCTAAAAGTTGTTCGATAATTTCATCTACTGATAGAAGTTCTTCTTCCACTGTTTGTCCAATAGATTTTGCGATTTCATCTCTTCGTTTTGGGATAACACCTTGTATTTTAAACCCTAGAATATTGATTGGCTTTAACGGTCTAAATAATAATTTGATCGCCACAACATTAGTTGTCCAACCAATCATTGCACCAACCAAAGACAAAACGGCTAACATTAATACTGGATTTTCTCTCACTTTATTCACTTCTTTCTATTATTATAAATGAACCGACATCTCTAAGTGGTTTATTGATATATTCTATTTTCAACTTATCTTGTTCAATAAATGTTTTGATTTCTTGATAATCAGGATGTTTTGTAATATCACCGTTGAAATAGACAACATCGTCATAAGAAACACAAGTGCCTCCAATGAATCCATAATCCAGGTCAGGTAATTCAATATATCCAGGTCTTATTAATAAACCAATGATACCCTCTTTGATACACGCATCATAAATGCCCTTATCGCTGGTTATAAAAGCATCACCAATAACTGCTGTTGAACACTTCGAATACCCTTGATTGACATTGATTATAGTATAATTTTTCTGTTTTAAATGTTCTTTTATACCTTCTGAAATAACATCGTATTTACAGACAACAAACTCACCAATCTTGGCGAGATTAAATTTAACAGTCTCTGGATATTTAACACCTAATGATTCACATCTTATACCATCTAAAGGAATATCTTTTTCAACAAATAATTTATCATCGAAGAACATAAACATATCAGGATGATGACTTACGGCTTTATAAGGTTTGAGTTGATCTTTAAATTTAATGATTTCAAATCCCTTTAAAACAAAGTAATCAAACGTTTCTTGATGTGCTTTTTCACTGATAACAATCTTACGCTTCAAGCGCTATTACCATGTCTTCAAGATCGTTCTTTGTAAAGTGATAAACGGTATTACAGAAATGACATTTTAATTCTGCTTGTTGATCTACAGCAATAATTTCTTTTAACTCTTCTATGCCAACTGTCATTAATGCTCTTGAAATTCTATCTTCTGAACAATCACAAGTAAAGGCAACCTCAAATTCCCCTGTCATCATCACTGGTAATTTTGGGAAATAAGACTGAATAATCTCTTTCGCAGTTTGTTCACTGTTTAAACGGTCCATGAAGTCCGAAATGGCTTCAGAAGCATTGTCATAAGCAGCTTTTTCAATTGCTGATAAATCTGGCATGGGTTGAATTAAAATACCACCCGCACAGACCACCTCTTCTTCAACAACAGTTCCCAATTTCATGGCAGTCGGTTGTTGTTCAGAATGTTTGTAATAAAAAGCAATATCTTCATCAATTTCTGCTGAGATCATATGTGAAATACCGACATAAGGTTTTTTTAAACCGTAATCTCTGATAATCGTTATATTACCACCTAATCCAATGGCATCGCTTATTTTATCTGTATTTGAACGATAAGGAATATCTGCATTAATATTTGAAATATAACCTTTCACATGTCCAGAATAATTGGTAGTTGCTAAAATTGTTTTGATTTGATTCGTACCAGCTACTTTTAAGGTTAAAATATCTTGTTTGTTTTTTAGAAGTTTGCCGAGTAAACTGGTTGCCGTTAACGTTCTCGATAATGCTTCTGTCGAAACTGCAGATGTATGATGCATTGAAATCGCTGTTTTTACTAAATCTGTTGTATCACCTAAATAAACTCTTATATTATCTCCTACAATTGCAGAATATATTTTACTCATGTTTTTTCCTTCCTATAAAGAGCCATCTTTCTGAAGTCTCTTGTACACTCATATTTGTATTTGTATCTAAGATATCTAATAACTCGATACCATTTTTTTCTAAACTAACTTTTATGTCATCTATAGTATAAGCACGTTGTTTATGAACTTCATCTGTTCTTATATACTTACCGTTTTCTTCTATAAAAAGTGTTAAATCAAATTCTAAAATTTGAGTTTGATCATCGTAATAATTTTCCCATATAAATGCGACTTCTTCAGATGTTTCTGTAAAAACATTTTCACCTAAAACATGTTTTAACTTGTAATCTGAACTCATGTCAAAAATCAGAAGACCTTCATCATTTAGATAATCATAACAACTACTAAAGGCATCATCTAGATCATTACTATCAATTAAATAGTTAAATCCATCACAGAAGCTAATAATGGCATCATAAGTCTGAAATAACTCAATCGCAGTCATATCTTGCCTAACATAGCGTACTTTTAAATTCTGATCATAAGCTTTAGTTTGAGCAACATCTAACATCTCTTCAGATAGGTCAGTCCCTAGTATTTTATATCCCTCTTTTGCCAATCGATTGGTCATTTCGCCTGTGCCGCAGGCCAGTTCTAAAATTTCTTTGCTTTTTAAATTGTATGTATTGAATGCTTCAATCAAGTGTTTGTACCATAATTCATATGGTGTATCATTCATTAATTGATCATAAACTCTTGCAAATCCTTGATACATCTTAGCCTCTCTTTCTGAAACGTTCTTATTCTAACACAATCTACATAGTTAATCAAATCTACAGAAAAAGATGGTCATTGACCATCTTAAATAAATTTCTTTGGAATTCTAATAGAAAACTCTGTACCTTTATCCACTTCACTGATGACATTGATATCACCATCCATGCTTAAAACAATATGTTTTACAATGGCAAGTCCTAAACCCGTACCGCCTTCTTTTTTAGATCTTGCTTTATCCACTCGATAAAACCTTTCAAATAGTCGTTCTAAATGTTCTGGCGCTATACCAATACCATTGTCTTTTACCGAAATCAGATAATGATCTATAACATCTGAAAATTGTACTTTAACAGAGCCACCTTCAGGTGTATATTTAATACCATTGTCAATTAAGTTAATCAACATCTGTTTCATCCATACTTTATTGGCCATAATAGGTGCCATGTTTTCTGCCATAATATACGACACATCAATACTTTTCTTCTTTGCAATTTGATCCATCATACCTGAAATCTCACCTACAATGTCATATGGTGTTAACTCAGTAATATGGTGGTCTCCTGTCGATTTTTCAATATCAGATAATACTAAAATATCATCAATAAGATATGTCAACCGACTCGCTTCAATATCTATGATATCAATGAATTTGTCTCTAATTTCTTTGTTATCAGCAGCACCTTCTTTTAACGTTTCTATAAATCCTTGTATAGATGTTAATGGTGTTTTTAATTCGTGTGACACATTAGCAACAAATTCTTTTCTCATATTTTCTAACTGTCTCATCTGAGTTATATCTACAAAGCTTAATAAAAGACCCATATTGTTCTGAATAAAATCTCTATCTCTAATAACATTGGAAAATACTCTATAAACCTTAATTTGTTTGCCGTCATCAATTTCAATTTCACTTTGAATTTCGCCATAGATATCAAATTTATCATCAAAGAGTTGACTGAGTTCATGATCCTTAAATGCATCAATAACATCATTGCCTTTTAGTGGTTTCTCTTTAATTTCAAACATCTCTTGAGCCGCTTTGTTGATAAACATAATCTTATATTCATTGTCTACAGCAATAACACCATTTATCATACTCTTTAAAATGGCATAATTGGTATTATTAGAATCTTTTAATTCAATTATTCTTTTATCAAGTTCCATACTCATACTATTAAATGCATAGGCAAGTTGGCCAAGCTCATCATCTGATGATACATAAACTTGTTCACCATAGTTACCCATAGCTATATTCTTTGTCGCTTCTGTTAAAGCTCCTAAAGGCTCAGTAAACATATTTAAAAATCTGATGCCTAGAAGAGTAGCTAAGACAACACCAACCAATGCAGCAATTAAAATATTGCCAACAATTTTATCGGTATACTCAGTAAGCGTTCTAAGAGGTATTGATAATCTGACAACTGTAACTTCTTCTGTACTGACAGGTAATGCAACATAATACATCTCCTTATCTACAGAATCGGAATATCTCTTGCTCACACCGATCTGACCATTATAAGCTGCTATAATCTCAGGTCTAGTCCCATGATTTTTGAGTTTCGACTCATTTATTGCCGTATCAATCAAAACAACTCCGTCACTGTTGATCAGAGTAATTCTCGTATCAATGTGAGTGTCTAATCCGTGTAAAAATCCACTGGTTACTGTTATATCTCCAGTTGATTCTAATAAATATTTTAAAATGGTCGCATTTTCAATTAGATTTTCTTTTACATTCTCTTCATAGTTTGTTCTAAGCAGTCCAATAGAGAGTATACCTGAAATCACAACCCCAAGACTTACCAATAGAACAAATATAAAAATAAATTTCCGTTTTATAATACTCACCTACTTTATTTTATAACCAACACCACGAATGGTTTCGATAATCTCTGCATTATCATCATCAATTTTCTTTCTCAAATGTCTGATATGTACATCTACAGTCCTTGTTTCACCAAAATAATCATATCCCCAGACACGGTCTAATAATGCATTTCTAGATAAAACTTTGCCTCGGTTTTCCGCTAAATATTCTAATAACTGATATTCCTTTAGTGTTAATTTAATTAAATCACCATTTTTAGTCACTTCATGTTTTTCATGATCTATTTCCAAATCACCAATAACTATTTTCATGGCTGGTGTTTTAGCGACTTCGTGAGTATAACGTCTAAAAACAACTTTAATACGAGTCATTAATTCTCTTACTGAAAAAGGTTTTGTCATATAATCATCAGCACCAATTTCTAACCCTAATATTTTATCTGTTTCATGCCCTTTAGCCGTTAACATAATAATTGGAATATCTTTTGTTCTATCTTTATTCTTTAACCTATTACAAATTTCAATACCATCTATACCTGGTAACATCAAATCTAATAAAATAAGATCCGGCAATTCATTGATGGCTTTATTTAATCCTTCATGACCATCCATAGCAATGCTTACTTCATAACCGTTATTTTCTACATTAAATTTTAACAGTTCGATTATATGATCATCATCTTCTATAATTAATATCTTTCTCATGGCTCCTCCAACATATCAGATTTTTTTATCACTAGCTTAACAATACACATTAAAACGCTACTTCTTTGTTAAGGTCATGTTAAATCTACGTTAACTATACTCTTATAATATCATATAATTAAATTGCTTATGAATACTCCCCTACTTAATTGATTCGCAAAATACTCCGATCAATTTGAAGTAGGGGTTTCTTATTTAAAGATTGCTATGCAATCTCTAGAACAAGTGGTGTAGACATAATGGCTCTTAACCCTACACCTCTATCCCGTATCTCACTTAGAGCATTCGGAACTACTTTTCTCATGATGTTATATGCTGCATTAACATCAGCATTTATTAAATGGCCTTCTTTTGTTTTATACATACCCCTTTTAATCCGTTTGCCACTAAAACGTCCTTCAAAAGCATCGCCATATGTTGGTATTGGATCATTGTCTAAAAAGCTCGCCTTGGAAGTATAACTTTCCTCATGAACAATTACTTGAATACCACTTGCTTCAGCCTTATACCTGATCATATTTATGAGC
>JABXKX010000266.1 GCA_013619035.1 Peptostreptococcaceae bacterium | reverse complement strand
ACATCGTTCTTCTAACTTCTCATATTGTTTCTTAGATATAGATGAAGCAATATATTTGAGTTGCATATTCAATTTTTCAAAATGCGATGCGATCAAATGAGACTCTTCATCTGTTGGACTCTTATTACCTGACTGTAGTTTATCTAAAATTCGTGTAATGGATGAATCATCTTCTTTTTTTGGTTTCAGATGTTTTTCCAAAATTTTATAGAATTCATCTAAATCAATAGGTTTAGATATGTAATCATCCATGCCTTTACTCAAAAATTTCTCGCGATCACCTTTTATTGCATACGCTGTTAATGCAATAATTGGAATGTTCTCATTATCCAGTGCTCTTATTTTCTGAGTTGCAGTAATCCCATCCATGATCGGCATTTGAATATCCATTAAGATTAAGTCAAATCGACCAGCTTCATAAATGTTTACTGCTTCTTGTCCATTATTGGCAAGAGTAATCCCAAAGCCCTTTCTTTTCAATAACCGTTGAGCTAATTTTTGATTAATTTCATCGTCTTCAACAACCAAAATATTATAACCTACACCAACGGTATCCGCTTCAACAATTTTTTCTTTTTGCTCTTCATTAAGAGAATCGCGGCTTTTTAAAAATGGTAATTTACATAAGAAAGATGTTCCTTCACCATAATTGGATGTAAATTGAATTTCACCTTTCATCATTCCAACAATTTTTTTAGTGATATTCAAACCTAAACCAGTACCACCAAACTTCCTTGTAATCGATCCATCAGCCTGAGCAAAACTCGTAAATATTTTACCCTTATGTTCATCTTTAATGCCTATTCCAGTATCTGTAATTTCAAATATAATCCATTGTTTTTTTAAGTCTTCCGAGTCAAGAGATACATGACAAGTTACTGTACCAAACTCAGTAAATTTGATGGCATTACCTAAGAGATTAATCACTATTTGATTCATTCTAACAGGATCACCAACCAAAACATTGCTGATTCTAGGATCCACAACAACATTCAATTCAATTTCTTTTTGGTCCGCTTGAATTAAGAATGGTTTACTCATTTTTCCGATTTCATTTTTCAAATTAAAACTACGATTTTCTAAAATCAACTTACCAGCTTCAATTTTCGAAAAATCTAAAACACTGTTGATAATCCTTAACAAACTTTCGGCGCTATGTTTGATCATATTGATATTGTCTATTTGTTTTTTTTCGGATTCAATCATCAACGAAACATTTGCCATGCCTATGATACCGTTTAAAGGTGTTCTAATCTCATGACTCATATTTGCTAAAAACTCCGACTTTGCATTATTGGCGGCAACAGCAATTTCTTTAGAGTGAATCATCTCTTGTTCTGAAATTCTTCTTTGTGTGACATCTCTACCAAATAATAAAAGTGATGCTTTTAAATCATTCATAATATATTTCATCATGATTTCAAGCCATACAGATTCCTTTTTACTGTTTAAAAATCTAATTTCAAACTTAACATTGGTTCGTGTTTCTTCACATTTTAAAATCATCCTTTTTAGAATTTCAAAATCTCCCTGATGAATTATTTCATAAATCAAATGATTCTTCAGTGTTTCTGAATCATATCCTAAAAGTATTTGATATGAGGTACTACAGTATTCTATGATACCTCCCATTGATATTTGAGTAATCGTATCATGCATATGATCCGTTACAAATCTTAATTGCCTTTCGTTTCGTACAATGGTTTTTGCCATTTCCTTTTTTACGGTCTCATCTTCAAATATTAACAGGATACACTTCTGTTCTGATAGTTCTACTGGCTCTGCATGAGCTTTAATCCACCGTCTGTTGTTATCATCATCATCATTTATTGTAAACTCAAAATTTCGGATACTTTCATGATCTTCAGTAACTTGCTCTAATAAATCTAAGACAATTTTTAAACAACTATACTGCTCTTCTAATTTAAGAAGATTTTCAGATCGGTTAAGAGGTGTACCAAGAATTGTTCTACACTCTTCATTAACCTGCAACACTTGATAATCTTGTGTTACAGTCATCATTCCAACAGGCGCACTATCAATAATTGTACTTAAACTTTTACGTTCTTTTAATAATAGTCTTTTAGACGTTTTTTCAAAAGTTATATCCACTTCAGATATGACATAGTTTATAATCTGTCCAATTAAATCTCTTAAAGCAATAATTGATACTTTAAACCAACTTTCACTTTTTACAGTTCTCTTTATTTCTCCTATCCAATAATCTTTTTTTTCTAATATACTTAGAATTCGATCTCTATCATCAAACGTAATTTGATAATCCACTACATCCCAAAAATGACACTGTTTGTTTTCATAACAACCACTGTAGTTAGTTTTTGCACGTTCGTTAACATATTCAATAATCCAATTGCTATCGGTTATAATAACCGATTCAATACTTTTCTCAAAAGCTTTTCTAAATTTAGTAAGCTCTTTTTCTGTATTTTTCAACCGCATGATATCTTTAAAAAATATCACAACACCCTCAAATTCATTTTCTATAATAGGCGAAATACTCGCTGAAATGAAAATGTATCTGTTTTTAAAGGTTCTAACGGCACTCTCTTTTTTTAAACCCGTAGGTTCATGTGTATTAAACACACTTTCAATGAGCCCAGAATAATCTTCTTTTGTATAATAATCATATATTCGAAATACATCACCAATTTTTTTGTCGATAATAGAGACTTCCGTCTCCAATATCTCATGGGCACTTCGATTCGCATATGTTACGTTATGTAGTTTGTCGATGATTATAACACCATCTTTTCCATGATCCAGTATTTTATTATGAATCAATAATTGTTTATCCATATACCACCTATATCGTTATTTCCTCAAGCAATGCTTCACAATCAACTAATAAAACAACACCATCATTGTAATTCCCAACACCTGTCATAAAATTTTGGTTCATGTCCGAAAAAGTAGGTGGTACTGTTATTTCTGAAATATTTACCACTTCTAGTACCCGATCTACAACTACGCCTACAGCAGCATCAGATACATTTATAACAACAATACAAGTTCTATCATCATACACTCGTTCACTTTGATTAAATCTAATCCTGATATCTATAACAGGCATAATTTGACCTCTTAGATTTATAACCCCTTTGACGTAATTGGGTTGTTTAGGTACAACTGTAATGTTTTGAACACCAATAATATCTTCTACATACCTGATATCTAAACCATACACATCATTTCCTATAGCAAACAACAAATACTTTTCTTCTTCATTTATTTCTTCTATAATCAATTCTTTTTCCATAACAACCTCTTTATACTATCATCAGTCCTGAAGGATCCAAGATCATACTAATACGTCCATCTCCTAATAAGGCAAATCCTGTAATACCAGACACTTTTTTAACATATTTCGATAAACTCTTTACCACCACTTGTTGTTCCCCAATGAGCTCATCTGCAAATAATAACACTTGTTTATCATCATGTTCAACCATTACGAAGATGCCTTGTTCATTTTCCAAATCTCCATCGATTTCATAGTGTTCATTTAGTCTAATTAAAGGATAACACTCGCCTCTGACCATAATCATTTCTTGACCTTCAGGATCATTAATGACTTTATGTTGTTCCACTATAAAAGATTCTTTAATAGACATAATCGGTAGAGTGAATATGGAGTTTCCGACTCTCATCATCATACCGTCAACTATAGCAAGTGTTAAAGGTATCAGTATCGAAATCTCTGAGCCTTTCCCTTTTTCGCTATCAATTAAAATTGTACCGCCTAAAGCATCGATATTTTTTGAGACAACATCCATACCAACACCGCGACCAGAAAACTCAGAGACCTCAGCTTTTGTAGAGAATCCCGCATTCATAATCATCACATATATCTCTTGGTCTGAATAACTTTCAATTGGATCTGTTAACAAACCTTTTTCAAAAGCTTTTTCATAGATTTTCTCTTTGTCCAATCCTTTACCATCATCTTTGACATTGATAACAACATTGCCACCCACATGTTTTGCAGACAAAGTTATTTTACCAACTCTTTCTTTTCCAGCACCTAATCGAGTGGCATCATCTTCAATACCGTGATCAACTGCATTTCTAATAATATGCATCAAAGGATCACCTATTTTTTCAATAACATTTTTGTCTACTTCAGTAGTTTCACCATTTAGTTCCAATACAACATCTTTGCCAATTTTTTTCTTCATATCTCTAACAATACGACTCATTTTTTGGAACGTTATCGTAAGAGGTACCATACGTACAGACATAATAACATCTTGCATCTCATTGATTACCAATCTTAATTGTCTAGAAGCTTTATCAAAATTATTCAGCTGCAGATCTGATAAATCCTGATTATTAATAACCATCGATTCAGCAACAACCAGTTCTCCAACAAGATCCATTAATTGATCCACTTTATTGACATCAACACTAATAAAACTCTGTTTTACTTGAACTGTTTCATCTGATTTTCCAGAAGCTATTTGAGTCACTACAGCTTCTTCCACAACTTCTGTGACACCACTAATTTCTGTCATGAGCATATTATATTTTTTTTGATCTAGGTACTCAAACTCATGATGGTCAATATAAGGCAAATCTTTGAAAAAGTCATCAATAATCAGTTTAGATTGATTCGATTTAGCAACCATATAAAAACCTTCAGCTTTTATATATTCTGCGCTCATCTCATTTTCTACGATATCTTCAGGTATAAAGACCAAACTATCTGCTATTTCTTTCAAATTATGTGCTATCGAAAAGGCCCTTACATTTTCCATCTGTGCATCAACTTCAAAAAATAATCTTGCTGAAAATAAGTTTTCGCCCTCCTCTTCTACTTCATTGATTGTATTAGAAGGTGCTATAAAATATCTTTGAGTCTCCTCAACCTTTGGTTTGGATTCTGCTTTTGTAGGAGTACCTTCTTTTAAAGATTTCAGATATTTTTCTATCGAAGTTACGAGACTATCGGATTGTCCATCAGCCAACTCCCCGTTCTCCAATTTATCGAGTTCTACTTTGAAAAAATCAATTGCATCAAAATTATAATCCAATACTTTTTCAATATCTGAAGTTGATAATTCTACCTCTTTTAAGTAATCAAATAGATCTTCAATACGATGAGCTATTTTACCGATATCTTCTAGTAACATCATCATTGAATTACCTTTTACGGTATGCATAATTCTAAAAATTTCATCGAAAGCTTCAGATATATCTTGTTTCTTTTCAGACTCCATACAAAGCTGTTCTAGCCTATTAATCAATTGATTGGTTTCAAATAAATACATTTCCATCATTGGATCATGTGCTGCCAAAATATACCTCCTAAATTTTATTCATAACTTGAAATACCTTATCTTCTGAAAACGGTTTTATAATAAAATTTGTAGCGCCTAACTTCAAAGCATCTAAAACATGTTTTTGATCCCCTGCAGCGCTAATCATAACCACCTTTGCATTAGAATCTAATTTCATTATCGCCTCAAGTGTATCGATGCCGCCCATCTCTGGCATATGAATATCCAATGTAACAATATCCGGCTTCAATGTTTTATACTTCTCTATTGCTTCTAAGCCATTTTGTGCTTCTCCAACGACTTCATAATTTTCTTTTCGTAACATCATTTTCAAAGTGCTTCTCATGAACATTGCATCATCTACAATTAGGATTTTTTTCATAAATTCCTCCTCTACCGTTCTTTATATTTACACCGTTTTCCATAAGACTAATCATTTGAAAGAATAATAAATCGTTATATAGCACATTTTTATTGTAAATATTAAAAATACCTGTTTACAAACCAATGCGAATACTTTATACTTTTCATTAATTATCAATTAAATAGACTGTGTGTCATCTGAGGTCGCGATTAAAATGAGTACTTTATGGAAAGGGTTAATCGCCGAAACATACCATGTATGTTGGGATTATGTATAATATGCATAATACTGTCTAACATTTATTACCCAATAAATGTTGGTTGAGCTATTTCACGCTGGGTAAACTCAAGACTGTTATTTTAACAGGCATGTTTTTACGCATGTCTGTTTTTTGTATTTCTGGGTAAATGATAACAACTTATTGGAGGCACAAATGAAATTTTTTAGCAACATGTCAATTGAAAATGAAACGTTACAGTTAAACAACCATTCCATAACAGACTTAGCATCAACTTATGGAACTCCACTCTATGTAATTGACGGCGACTATATCAAAGACCAATGCAAAAAACTCAAACAGTCTTTTAAACATAAAACTTTAGAAACAGAAATTTTATATGCATCAAAAGCGTTTTCATCAAAGGCCATGTATGGTTTGGTGGATGAAATGAATCTAGCGCTTGATGTTGTATCAGGTGGTGAACTCTATACTGCGGAGGCTTCAAACTTCCCAATGGAACGTGTTTATTTTCATGGTAATAATAAGTCCATTAAAGAAATAGATATGGCGTTAAAGGCAGGTGTTCATAGGATTGTTGTGGATAACTTGATGGAACTTGAATATATCAACAGTTTGAATCAACATGTTAACATTCTTATTCGAATCAACCCAGGTATAGAAGCACATACCCATGAGTATATTCAAACTGCAAACGATGACTCAAAATTCGGTATCTCATTTGAGTCATATGACTTAAATAAAGCGATTCAATGTTGTGTAGATTCAAAGACCATTAACTTAAAAGGATTCCATTGTCATATCGGATCCCAAATTCACGAAGCTTCTTCTTTTGAAAAAGCTGCCGCTGTGATGTTAGATCAAATCAAATTATTAGAACATAAATACCAATTGAATGTGACAGAGCTTAATCTAGGTGGTGGTTTTGGTGTCTATTATTCAAAAGATCAACCCATCACTGACTTTGGATTCTTAACCGATTTATTGAATCAATGTTACGGCTATATCAGCAAACATAACCTAAACATCAAGAAAATGATGATTGAACCCGGTCGTTTATTGGTAGCCAATGCAGGTTCAACTATTTATGAGATAGGGTTTACTAAAACAACTTTATCTGGTAAAAATTATTTGTTTGTTGATGGTGGTATGACCGATAATATTAGACCAGCACTTTATCAAGCAGAATATGAAGCTTGTGTGGGTAATAAAATGACACAA
This sequence comes from Peptostreptococcaceae bacterium, assembly GCA_013619035.1. The sequence continues at coordinate 1,695 of JABXKX010000266.1, read as the reverse complement.
CCGAACCAAACGCTTTATACTGTCGCAGGGAAATGTTGTGAATCTGGTGATATTTTAATCAAAGATATTTTACTACCGACTGTTGAAAAAGGTGATTTTTTAGTAGTGGCAAGCACCGGCGCATACAATTATAGTATGGCTAGCCATTACAACCGCATCCCTAAACCTGCAGTTGTAATGATTGAAAACCAAACGGCTAGAACCGTTATAAAAAGAGAAACTTATGATGATTTAATACGCTTCGATTGTTAGGAGGACACATGATAACAGTACTTAAATTTGGTGGTACCAGTGTTGCTACCATTGATCAAATAAAAAATATAGCACAGAATATAAAAGACAGACATAGCCTGGGTGAACAGCTTGTTATTGTTGTATCTGCCATGGGTAAGTCTACAGATCATCTTCTAAAGATGATTCATGAAATTAGTGCAACACCTTCTAAAAGAGAATTGGATATGCTTTTAGCTACAGGTGAACAAGTAACTATTCCTTTACTCTCAACCGCGTTAAAAGAATTGGAATGTAACGCCATCTCTTTAACGGGTGCTCAAGCTGGCATTCAAACAACCGATCACCATGCAAAAGCAAGAATTGAATCCATTGCTTCAGAATTGATATTAAAACATTTAGAAGCTGGTACAATTGTGGTTGTTGCAGGATTTCAAGGTATCAGCGCCACGGGAGATATTACGACTTTGGGTCGCGGGGGCTCAGATACAACAGCAGTTGCATTGGCTGCCTCTCTTAAAGGAAAGTGTGAAATTTACACAGATGTGGATGGTATCTATACGGTTGATCCTAGATACAATTCAAAGGCTAGAAAACTCCACACAATATCTTATGAAGAAATGTTGGAAATGGCCAGTTTAGGAGCCAATGTGTTAGAAACACGTGCCATTGAGATGGCACATAAATTTAAAGTGCCACTATACGTTGGAAAAAGTCATACCAATTTACCCGGAACTCACATCATTGAAAGGAATAACACTATGGAATCTACAGTAATTACAGGCGTCTCAATAGATAACAATTGCCTTATGGCTTCAGTAAAACATCTACCATTTTCACAAACCAATATTGCAAATCTTTTTATGAATTTGGCCAGTAAAAATCTTAATGTTGATATGATTTCTATAGCAGCACCTTATAATGGTCATGTCACAGTTTCATTCACTGCAGAAAAGAATGATGTTCTAGAAATTCAAGAAGTTATCAGCAATATGAAAAGAGAACTAGAAACCATCGAAATTACCACCAATGACCAAATTGTTAAACTTTCTGTTGTTGGTATAGGCATGGTTAGTCATTCCGGTGTTGCTGCAAATATATTTAGACTTTTTGCTGAAGAAAATATCAATTACTATCAAGTAACAACATCTGAAATCAGTATTTCATATACGATTCTAGAATCAGATGTTCAAAGAAGTATCGAAATCATTTCAAATGCGTATGAACTAGAAATATAAAAATGTGTCTATAACACTTTTAAAGTCATAATTTATGTGATGAGATTATTTCAACAGAAAATTCTTACAAAAAAAAGGATGTCATCGACATCCTTTTTATAAATTCCTACAAATCATTTGTAATTCTTTTAAAAGCTCTTCATGTACCACTTTATACTCATCAAAAGTCGATTTGAAAGCTATACTTTTATTACGTGCAAGACCTTCTAATATAAGAATCAATTCG